>JAFCDD010000026.1 GCA_017609845.1 Candidatus Woesearchaeota archaeon
ATTTGTTTAATTTAGAGGTTTATGTTGATAGTTCTATCTTAGAGAATGAGTTTATGGCTTTTAATGCTGGTTTGTTAACTAAGTCAATAAAGATGAAGAGAGAGGATTATTTAATAACAGTTAAACATCAACTTATAAATATATCGAAATAGGAATGTTTTTATATTTTACACTTATTCTTAATCTTATGAAATTCATATCAATCCAAAAAGCATTAGATAAAAAGAAAGGTAAAGTAAGTATAAGGGGTTGGGTTTATAGAGAAAGAGGAAGTAATAAATTTAAGTTTATGCAGATAAAATACAAATAGAGTGTTCAATAGAATTAGAAGGAACAATAAAACAGGATAAAAGAGCTCCCACAGGTTATGAAATTGATGTCGATAAATTTGAAGTTATTGGATGGAGTGATAAGTTTCCGATTAAGAAAGAGCAGAGCAGGGAATTCCTAGATGATAACAGGCATTTGACTTTGAGAACAAAGAAACTTACAACTATTATGAAAGTAAGAAGCACATATATGGAAGCAAGAGAAGACTTCTTTAGAAAAAAAGGATTTTATAGGTTTGATCCTCCAATACTACAACCAACGCAATCAGAAGGAGGTTCTACTGTTTTTGAAGTAAAATTTTATAAGCACAAAATGTTTTTGGCTCAGACTTGGCAGTTATATGCGGAAGCTGCTATTTTTTCTTTGGAAAAAGTTTATGGCACTGCACCGACATTTAGGGCAGAGAAATCTAAAACTTCTCGACATTTATCTGAATTTTGGATGGTTGAGATGGAGGCTGCCTGGATGGACCTAAAGGAGGTAAGTGAATTTGCAAAAGAAGAGATAAAGTATTGTTTGAAAAAGATTTTAGAAAAGCATGAAGAGGATTTGAAATTTTTAGGACAGGATGTTAATAAGTTAAAGAAAATATTAAAGAAAAAATGGCCTACAATAAAGTATAGAGAGGCATTGAAAATATTAAAAGAAAAAGAAAAAATGAATGTTAAATTTGGAAAGGATTTGAGAACTATTGAAGAAGATAGATTAATGAAACATTTTGATACTCCGGTTGTTGTTACACATTATCCTAAGGAGATTATGGCTTTTTATAAGCCTGTAGATCCTGAGAACAAAGACGAAGCACTGTGTTTTGATATGTTGGCTCCAGAGGGTTATGGGGAAATAGTCGGCGGGAGTCAGAGAAGTTTGGATGTTGAACAGATGAAGAAGGATTTAATGAAAGAAGGAGAAGATCCTAAAGAATATAATTATTATTTTGATACAAGAAAATACGGTTCAGTTCCGCATTCTGGATATGGGGTTGGTGCTGAGAGAGTAATATCTTGGATTTGTAAGTTAGATAATATTAAGGATGCGATTGCTTTTCCTAGAACTATGTTAAGATGGAACCCATGAAATTATATAAGTATGAATCGTAAAAAAAAGGTTGGGCGTGGAAAATTTACTATAGATGATATTGTAGAGAATCTTTCTAGACCAATTTTTGATGCTTTGATTGACGATAATGTGGATGGGAGTGTTAGAGAACTTTTTAGGGCATATGGGGCAGGAGTAATTAGAACTGTGTCTCAAGGAGATGTACTTGATAGATGTCTTATAAATAATGGGATGGCCGGGCACCATTATGAGTTAGGCAGGCTTAGTGTTTTTATGAGGGGATGGAGTTCTTTGACTCTTAATCAACAAAAAAAATTAAAGCGAAGGTATAATATACATAAAATTCAAGCTGATTCAATTGGGTTAAAAAAATGTGCTTTATCTGTTAGGGCCTTAGAAATAAATAGAGCAAGGAAATGCGGTGGAAAGGGAAATTTTTGTTATCTTTTTGACAAGGAAGGAAATTATTTGGGAATTGTTAAACATAGAAATAATATGAGTTATACTTGGGCAAAATAAAAAGTAAAAAAAGTTGAGGAAAGACTTAAGGAAGTCTTCTGATTATTCTGTTTCTGTTAAGTTCCCTGTAAAGACTGTTCATATTATGAATATCGTTTGTATTTTGGTTTCGAATCTGTGGATTATTTACTTCGTCCCTTATCCTTCTTACTCTTTCTACATACCCGTTGTTTAATTCTCTATGTAGTCTTGTAAGTTCTCCTAGGTTTCCACTCACGGCCCTTTGAGCAGTATATAGATTTCCAACTGCTTTCCAGGTTCTTTGGTTAGCTCTTAAGGAATCAAGATAAACTTTGCTTTTTATTGCTTCTTTTTTTATTTCAGTTAGAGCAATATCAAATATTCTTTCACTTGCCACTTCTCTGTCAAATGTTTCTGCGTTTAAATCTGTGTACATTGTTGCCATTTCATGTTCTCCAATTAATTTTCTTAATACTCTTTCTGATTGTGTAATTTCACTTAAAAATTTGCGATATTCTGGATGCGATGGATGTATACCGCAGATTTTTTGTAAGGCGTTTCTATATCTTGTTTTTGCTGGACCAATTCTGCTTCTTATTTCTGCTGCTAGTTGAGAACCAGTGTAATGTGAAGATAAACGTTTCTCTATAGATTCTTCAGTCATTCTTTTGTCTCCTTCTCTAGATTTTACCATTGAGACTAAGATATAAGTTAATCTTCTTGCGTTATCTACTTGTCTTGAGAATAAAATATCGTACTCTTGATATTTTTGCATTTCAGCTTCCTTCCTTCCCTCCCTCCCCTTAAAGAAGTTGGTTACTCTTTGTAGTAATTGTGGCTTTTTGAGCCTCTCTATCTCTTCTTGTCCTTTATCTATTTCTCTCATTAATGCATCAATATATTGATTTTCTTCTCCGCTTAAGGCAGGCAAATTTGACAATAGTAAATAGTCTTCTTCATGTTCTTCCATTGAAATTAACCCGTCTAGAGAAACATTTGTTTCTTGAGAAGAGGACATAATCATTCTGTTTCTTGGAGCTATTGTGTCTGAGGATGTTGCGTCTTTTTGTTGGGGTCTTCTTATTCTATTTTTTAACCTTTGTTTTATTGTTTCGCTTGTCATAGATATTTCTTTTTTATTTAGATTAAAATATGTTGCTTAAAAAAATCCTATTAATTTTTGGTTTGTTCGAAACGATTACGAAATTTTTTGGTTATTACATATAAACTTATTTTTTCCTCTCTTTATTTTATGAAATCTTTTATAGATGAACTTAGAGGAGAAAAATCTTCTTCTGGAGAGATATCCAAAAGGATTAGGAAAGCTTTACAATATGGCAGGGATAGAAGAAATTTAAGCAGATTAATTCGGGAAGATCTTAGAATAGGTAGAGGAGATAAAGTTAAGAAAGGTTCTCTCCAGTTAATTTTGGCTTTTGATACTACAAGTAGCATGGGTAAATATCGGAAATTGGTGAGAGAGCAGTTTGATTATATTGTAACTAATTTGACAGATATGCTAGAGAATATCCAGATTGCGTTTGCTGGTATTGGGGAATATCCTGATGCCCCATATACTTTGCAAATCTATAAATTTAGTGATGATTTGAGTGAAATGAAAAGGAATATTCATTCTATTAAGGATACTAGGGGCGGGGGGTCTTGTCAGGTTTCTTTAGAACTTTTATTTAAAGAACTTAATAATTGGGAGTATGGGAGTTGTCCAAGGTCTTTAGTTGTTGTTTCTGATCAGATTGCTCATGGGATGGATGGAAAAGAGAAGAATCCTAGAGCGGATTACAAGGAAGAAATAGAAAGATTAAAGAAAAAAATGAATTTTTATTTTGTTAGTGCCATCGGACATTATCATCATGGTTATGCTAAAAAAATACAACAATTGCAAAGAACCCTTGTTGATCATGATAAATTCTTTTTGGATTTAGAAAGGATAGATACATTACCGACACTTATTGTTGGAATGTGTTTAAGCGAGGTTGGAAGATTGGATTATATGATGGAACATGTTGAGGTAAGATGAAAGACCATATTCTCACAAGTTAATGGAAAGGAAATTTTTATTTTTTAAATTTTTAAAATGAAATATTTTTTCACTTTTTCGAAAAAGTTTCGAGATTTCTTCATTAACACTTATAAAAAATAATCTTTATTTTATTGTTATTAACTATGGAGGTTAAAAAGATGGATGATAAACCAATATATGTTACACTTGAAGCTTCTGTACCAATAGCAAGTAATGACCAAGGTACTTTGCTTGTAAGAAAGGTTCCTGATACTTATTTATCTGGTACAGTTGTAGATCTTGTGAAAAAAGTTTTGGACCCAGAAGCAGATTCTTTAAATGAGGAATATAATGCTGCCGAGAGAGAAGTGGCAAATACAGTAAGCGGATGGTTTAAAGAAATGAATGATGATCCGGCGAACTACCAAGTATCTATTATGGGTCTAGATGAGGAAAATAAGGCAATTCCTATGGGTTTGGATTCAAGAGTAGCTGATTACGATTCTGTAATAAGATACAAAGAAGAAACAGATCCAAATACCGGTGTGGGTGAAAGATACAAGCTTATAGATTTACTTGCACGTAGAAGAGTTCCGGGAGGAAATTCTTTAGATGGAGTTGTTGAAAATTGTTATGAAATATGAAAAAGGGACTTAAACTGTCTCCCACCATATTAGATAGATTTGCTTCAACTAGGGAACCTTTTGCCATATTGGACTCTAGAATATACACTATAGAAAAAGAGTCCCCTATTTCTAATGGCGACTGTTGGGAATGTGCTGGTGGGAGATTTGCTTTATTTGAATCTGATGAATTGAGAGTATTTAGGAATAGTTATTTTGAAGACGATAGAGAAAAAATTCAAGGTTATATGAGTTGGGTTATTGATTTTAAATTAAGAAGGAGAGTTGAAACTTTGGCGAAGGAAGTTTCTGGAAAATGTGTTGATTATTATTCTAAATTGAAAAGACAATCTCTTGATCAATTTTTGATTGATATTTTTAATATTTTTTCCCATAAGAGAGATATTGAGGTTAATTTAGAAGATGCTGAAGAGGAGATTAATGTAGATACCAGTATAGATAGTTATCCTTCTATTGAACAATTATACCCATTAGATACTCAGATATATAATATAATTTCTCGTCCAGGAGTTTTGGTTGTAAATGGCATGTGTTATCAACTTAGAGAAAATTTGCCAATAAGTAGACATGGTACTATTAATTTTAAAGGAAGAAAATATAATCTTATTCCTTTAATTGGTTTAGATAAGCTTTCTCAGGAATATAGAATTCAATTAGTTGGTAGGATAGAAGAAGTTGCCTTACAGCACGGAAGTAAATTTAGTGAGCAAATAGATATGTTGAATTCAAAAAGTAAGGAATATGAAGAGAAGATTGTAGGTGGCGAATCTGATGGTGGGGTAACAAGAAAGGTTGGGAACATTGGTTATGAACCCATGGAAGATAATGATTATCTTATATATGCTGAGATTGAACCTTATATCTTGGAGAAAAATGGAAGATATTATGTTTTTAATGATGGAGAGAAAGAAGGAAGCAAAAAAGTAGAAGTTGGCACTGTACTAACTATAAGTTCTGGTAGTGTTATTATTCAAGGGGCTCCAATGGTCCTTAATATGCCTTATTTTCATCCTTTTGTTTATGACAATGGATCAATTTGTTATGATGGAGGACAGGATAGGTGGGCCCATCATGATATAAAATTTTTACCTCATCAATATAGTTTAGGACAAAATGGCTTAGCAAGAAAGGTTGCAACTTTGCTTTGGGAAGCTGATATGAACATAACTCAAGGTTACCTTGGACAAAATCCGGATCCTGTTTATAGATTATCAAGATTTCTTATGCGAGAAGTCATGGAATAGATGAAAGGAGGATTTTTAAGAATTAAAATGCCTTTAGGAGACATCGAAAATGTAGGAAAGATCCTTAAGGAAATTGTTGAAGGAGGCAATTGTAGAAAGGGGGTTGGGAACATTGGTTATGAACTTATGAAAGATAATGATTATCTTATTTATGCTGAGATTGAACCTTATATCTTAGAGAAAGATGGAAGATATTATGTTTTTAATGAGAGAGGGAGGGAAGGAAGTAAGAAAATAGAGGTTGGCACTGCGCTAACCATAAGTTCTGATGGCGTTATTATTCAAGGCGCCCCAATGGTTCTTAATATGCCATATTTTCATCCATTTGTTTATGACAATGGATCAATTGATTATGATGGAGGGCATGATAGGTGGGCCTATTATGATATAAAATTTTTACCTCATCAATATAGGTTAGAACAAAATGGATTAGCAAGAAAGGTTGCAACTTTGCTTTGGGAAGCTGAAGCAGTTTTAACTCATGGTTATTTTGGATCAAATCAAATTCCTGTTTATAGATTATCAAGATTTTGAAAGGAGGATTTTTAAGAATTAAAATGGATGATAGTCAGTTTGAGAATATTGAACAAAAAGTTGAAAGCATGATTTCTCCCATACTTATTACTAGATATGCTAGAGCTAAAGGAGATTATATAGCTAGCAGGGTGAAGAAGATTTGCAAAGGTTTAGATTTACCAACTTATGAAATCGCATTTTATCTTTTATCAACGAAAGAGGAAGCAAAAAGAGGCAGACCAGTTATTAGGGACATATATATTGCTCAAGAACAGGAAGTGTGGCCTGATTATTGTGCTATTTCTGGAGAAGGAGATATTATGTCTATTAGAGACATAAGAGATAATTTGGATAAAAGAATTGTGGGATGGGGACATTCTCATGGAGATATTCCTGTATGTTTTTCTTCTAGAGATAGAAGAACCTTTGATAATTTTCTTGTAGATTATGGAATGTTTATTGATGCAGAGTTTGATAAATCAACCAAAGAGAAGTCAATTAGTTTTATAGAACATAAAGGAAAAAAATGCATACGGGTTGGAGATGATAAAAGTTTCCTTATACATTCTAATCTTTTTAATTTGTTTAGTTTACCTGATGTTGAAAGATTTGGTTTTAGTGTGATTGAACATAGTGAGGTAAATGTGCAATATACTTATGCCATGGTGTTTAATGCAGTTAATCAAACCCCTTACACTATGGTTATTTATGGAATTGGAGATGAAACAAGAATCATAGAAAATATGCCCTTTGAGGAAGTTGATGATGGAACAAAAATTAGATTTGATGGGAAATCCATTGATGCTGCAATTAGGGAAAGAGTTGTACAAATAAGGGAAAGATCAGATTCGATAAGATCTAAAATGGATAAGGATTATGAAGATTTAAGAAGGTTAATTGATGAATCTATAGAAATTATTGATTCTAATTTTGTTGTTGGTGATGGAAAGTCACATTATTCTCCATTAAAGACAGTTCGTGATAGGTTAAAATCTGCTGAAGAGATAAAGGACAATTTTCTTGATGGACAGTTTCTCCAAGAAGAAGCAGAAGAAATTTATAGAAGAATTGATGAGGACATAAAGGATTTGGCCGGACATCTATTAGGTAAAAGAGCCTATCTTGATATGATATTGAAATCAATAAACAAAAAAGAGGCAACAGCCCCATCCATTTCTCTTCCTTTGTTAGGAATTAGATCTAGAAATTGGAAAGCTAGAAAGGAGGCATGTGAATATTTGATACAATTTGTTGATAGTTATCATCCAGATATTCATGGGAAAAAAGATGGCACTTAGTAGAGTAATCCCTGAAATGTATATATGTAATAGTGAGGCTTTTGGAGAAGGAGAACTTGGCAGGGAAAGACAGGAGAGAGTGTCTAACCTCCGGGTTGCTGTAGTTGGTAATGGTTTACTTGGTCAAATGATTCTTGGTTGTATGTATGGATTGGGGGTTGGTAATGTTTATTTTTTTGATGATTCTCAGTCAATATGTAGAAAGGAGGGATGGTTTTTATATGGCCATACACAGAAGATTATAGGGAAAAAAAAGAGTGAATTGGTTGCTGAGGCATTACATCAGATAAATCCAACTGTTAGAGAGGAAGGAAGACATGGTAGATTTACTGAGGCCTTTATATACAAATTTAATCCAAATATACTGATAGATGCTACAAACGATCCTTTGTCAAAAGGAAGAGTTTTAGGTTATGCCTTGAGTTCTAGTAGTAATGTTGTTCCTGTTATATCTGTTGCTTCTGATGATAGTAAAGGAGCC
This sequence comes from Candidatus Woesearchaeota archaeon, assembly GCA_017609845.1. Lineage (GTDB taxonomy): Archaea > Nanobdellota > Nanobdellia > SCGC-AAA011-G17 > JACPNG01 > JAFCDD01. Next base: position 8,073 of record JAFCDD010000026.1, read on the forward strand.
ATAACTTGTTATTGGCCCAAGAATCTGAATAGGAGAATTAAAAGTTTAAAAGAAGAACCAGATTTAGAATCTATTTTGCATAGAGAATTTGAATATAAAGAACAGGGTAGTTTTACTAGTGGCATTATTGCCGGTTTAACTACAGAAGAAGTGAGGAAATTTGCATTTCAATATGGTGATGAGGATAGGAAATTGGAAAGTAATCGTAGGTTGGTATATAATCTTTATTCTGATACTAGAAGAGGAATGAGAAGTAATCTTAAACCTAATCCGATTCCCAGATATAGGAAAAAGAGAGTTCTTGTTGTTGGTGCAGGAGCATTAGGTAATTGGGCATCTGTTTATTTATCTCAGTTAGGTATTGGTCAAGTGGATTTTGTTGATTTTGATAAAGCAGAAATAAGAAATTTGAATAGACAGATTCAATTAAGAGGAAGGATTGGAGAGAAAAAAGCTCAAATCTTAAGTGAGAGGATAAGGGAAATTGATCCTTATGTGAAAAGCAGATCTTTTGATGGTAAATTGTGCTATGATCTTTCAGATGATGATGTTAGTTCTGGAATAAGAAGGATAAGGGGACAATTTCTGCGTAGGGAAAATTATGATGTAATCCTTGGGTGTGTTGACAATAAAGAAGCAAGAATTTGGTTAAATGAGTTTGCGATAAGACATCGGGTCCCTTATATTGATGGTGGCACCCATCCTAAGGAGGGCCAGTTAGCCGTTTATCTTCCCGGAATAACTAGTCCGGTTGGAGAGCAATTAGATTTAGATTCTTTTCCTGATGGAGGGACTTCGTGTGTTGACCATTTAAACCCCAGTGTTGTTATGTCTAATGCTATTATTGCTGCAGGAATGGTCGGGGAATTATTACATATCTTTGACTATGGTTTGAATGAAAAACCACTTGATGGTCCTTTTAGTTATAGTACTAGTTTGCCTGGAAGATTCTATGTTGAAAAGAGGATTGCTAGATAGTTTCGTAATATTTTCGGAAATTTCGAAAAGGATACAAGAATCTTTTATAAAAGTTAAAAAAGAATAAAAAAAGTTAAATTTTTAGAAGATGTTAGCTTTACCTGTATTGGAAAGACATTATGTTGATTTATGTACCCCCTTTAGTTATTTTGATTTTCATAGTGAAGAGCATTTTCATAGGATGAGGGAAATAGCACAACGAAAAATTAGAAAGAAACTTTGGGGAGAGCATAATAATAATATAAGAAGAGACATTGATTCTATAATGAATAAAGGTTTGTCTATAACAAGAGGGGCTTACGAGAAATTAGAACACATTATTTCACAATTTAGTGATCTGACTGAAAGAGCAAATGGTAAGAGTTATGAACTTTCTTTTTATCTTTTAGCAGATAAGGGAGAAACTGGTTTGGGTGATACTATTATTAGTGATGTTTATATAGCGCAAGATCAGGAGGTGTTAGCAGGTAATTGTGCTATTTCTGGAGAAGGAGATATTATGTCTATTAGAGACATAAGAGATAATTTGGATAAAAGAATTGTGGGATGGGGACATTCTCATGGAAATAATCCCGTGTTTTTTTCTTCTAGAGATGTTAGAACTTTTTTGAATTTTCTTGTAGATTATGGAATGTTTGGAAATTTAGGATTTGAACATTATGGTCATTCACATGATTATACTATTGAGCACACTTTTGGTTTAGTTGTTAATGCCCAAAATGAAGACCCCTTAGTTGTTTTAAATATCTCTTATCCCCAATATGCTGTTGATGATAAGGGGGTTGTTAGTTTTGGTAATAGAACTGAAAGATTTGAAGGTATGAGACTAAATTTGATTGAAGATGAGTTTTGCAGTCCTTGTGATGAAGAGAAAGAAGAAATTTCTGATCAGCTTAAAAACAGAGTTAGATTAATGGATGAAGATAAACGTTTGATGGAATATTTTGTTGATGAGGATATTATTTCTAGTGAGGACGAATTACCAATTGGAGATCATTCTGAAGTTAAAGAAAAAATTTATGAGTTTCCTGTTAAAGAAGAAAGTTTTAGTAGGGATGATTACGTGCCTTTAAGCGAAAGACTCACTGAACTTGAATTACAATACAATGATTTGTTAAATGACTATCATCAATTGGAAGAAAGAGTTGCTTATCTTGGAATGCAGCCAATAGATAGAAGTCTAAGTTATTCTTCTGGTATGAGGCAATATTATACAAGATTAATGACATCTGAGAATAAAGAAGAACAATTATTAGGAAAGATATCAAAGATTATGGCTGGCCAATATAGGTCTAATTTAGAAAACATAAGTGAAGGAAATTATGAAGAAGATAGTGGTGAAACCAGAATATGGTTCTGGGAAGACAGACTTAGAGCGATAGAAGAAATATATCTCCAGAATAAAGATGTGATTTCTGGTTTTAATAATGGTTTGATTGAAAGGTTAAATGAAATTTTGATGAGTAATCGTTATTTGAGAAGAAAACATCCGGATAAACTTGATAGGATAATGGAAATCTTTTCTGGATAGTGTTTTCGGAAAATTTTCGAAAACATTTATGAAATTTTTTTAAATCTATTTATTTTTTATTTTTGTGGAGAATTAAAAATGGAAACTAATCTTGAAGAAGTAATTTCTCAATCAGAAATACATAGGAGAGAAAGAATTTCTTATGAGTTTCCTTTAGATAGTTGTGTTTTTGTTAGTTATTTTATATCAAATTTGAGTGATAAACGTTTAGTTGAAGCATTAGAAAAAGATGTTGATTTCTTTAATTTGTTTTAGCTATGGATTATTATCTTAGATTTGGTGGGAGTGTTTTGGATGCCAACAAGTTTATTGGGTTGGATGTGGAGAGAGTTATTGATTCTTTCTCTGGGTTTGTTAAAGACAAAGATCCTGAAAATTGTGGGAGAAATAGTGATAGAAATTTTGGTGTTCCAGGGGTTGAATCTGAGATAGCATCTTCTGTTTATCTGGATATGATTGAGAATGGAGATTCTATTAGTTTAATAAGAAATGCATTCTATTAGTTTAATAAGAAATGCCGAAAATATGGATGATCTAAAAGCAATAGTAATGGTAGATAGAATGATTCCCCATTTAAGACATGAAAATATCGAAGAAGTCATTAATTCTTATTCAAGACCAGAACAAATTTTCCTTGCTTTATCAAAAATAAAGTATGATGAGAGAAGGCTTAAGGGAATCGACGATCAAATGGATGATATTCAAAATGTTTCTAGGGAGGTAATGAGAATTATTGATACCGGCCCTTCAAGAAGTAATGCGAAAAAACTCCTTGGAATAATGGAAAATTATAAAAAAATTGGAGGAGATTTTAGAGAGTTTATAGGGGGCGGCAATTATAGGAACACCGTTGGAATGTTTTTTGAAATTCAAGATAGGATGTTTAATTTAATACAAGAGTATATCAATGAAAATACAATTAATGTGTTGGATTCTATAGATTATGATTTTGACCTTTCTGGAGACTTTGAGGAAGATGTTAAGACTGCTAGAAGGAATTTGAAATTATTTAAAGTTGTTAAAAAGAGGTATAATTGGTTTAATAGAGATAAAAGAGAATTAGATAATGTTGATGAAGTAATAAATAGAAGATTGAGTTATTTTTCTGAGGTAAAACGTCAAAGGAAAAAGATTAATTCTTATGGAAATGAAATTAGAAATTATCTTAAATCTATTGAGGATTTATCTTTTGATAACATCTCTAGGGAACAAGTTTCGAGATTAATAGAGAGTAAAAAAAGATTTTCTTGTTTTAGAAGTGAGCTTGAAGATTTTAGAGATGATGTTTATTTGGGAGATTCAACAGGAAATTTGGAAAATTTGGTTATAGAAACAGATTCTGCAATAGATGATAAAATAGATCAACTTGTTTTTGAAGCAAGAGAAACTATTGGAAGTTTAGATCCCAATTTTGATAGTACTGGTTCAATTAGTGAAGATTTGAGAGAGATTAGAAAACAGATGGAAACTTATGAAAGGGTTGTTACCTTGTATGAATCCTTAGGGAGAGATATTGTGGAATTTGATGAAAAGAAAGATGAGATTTTAATTCATTTAAAAAAATATGATAGTATCTATAAAAGATGGAAAATTATACTCAAAGATAAATCTGTTTTCTTAGAATACCTTCCTACAGTAAAGGAACATTTTGAAGGAGAAATTACTCAGGAAAGTGTTAATTGGCTTGTAAAGATTAGAGATTATTTAAAAAAATTCAATGGAATTTATCAAGGATACTCTGATTATTCTCCTCTGGTTTTTTATGATGAAATTAGAAGTTCTATAGGAGAGGTTAAAGAAATTATAGAAAGAACCGAAGAGGGTATTTCGAAGCTTATTGACCAAAGAATTGAATCAAATAGGACATTTATTGATTTAACTGAATTTCAACTAAGGGAATATAATGACAGAGGGTATTTTAGAAAAATAGTGGGAGCTTTTAATTTAAGACAACAGTTTAGAGTTAGGAGAATGAGTAAAGATTTAGAATTATATAAAAGAGAATTGGAATTTCTTAGGGGTTTTAATAATTAAGAATTTATAAGAGATAAATGATCTTGCTTTGTCAGAAAATCCTCTTTTTTTATTTCTTCTATTACATGATGGATTTTTAGTTCTTCTATTCCAATATTATAAACTTTTTCCTTGAATTCTTCTAATTCTTTCAGATTCTTAAAGATTGCTTCTATTAGAAAACTTTTGTTATTTATTCTGGATATGTTGTTAATGCATTGTTTGTTTAATAAGAATGTTTTTAATTTCCTTTTATTGTTTGTTTTTATTATTAGGATAACTCTTGTATTATACCCTACATTATTAAAGTTGATTAAAGAAATATTTTTTTGGATTGTTGTTTGGTTTAATTTTTTTAATTTGTCTGTTGTTGTGCTTAAAGGGATATTTGCGTTTTTTGAGATTTCTACTGAACTGTTTCTTGAGTTTTTTCTTAGTTCCAATAAAATTAATAATTCCCTTTGTTTTTTCTTCATTTTAATATATATTTGCTGGTTTATGCTTTTATAAGGGTTTATGTTTAAAAAAAGGTTAATTTTCAAGAATACTGAAAAAAACTTTTATAAGAGAAGTATTTAAAGAACTTCTTTAATATGAGATTCTGTTATTTTTTCTGCTCCTTGAGAGAATGCGAATCTGCAAACTTCCTCACAATTTTTCAATATTGTTCTTGGGTTTTTATCAGATTTTTTATATATTAATTTTATCATATCTTCTGGAACAAATTCTAAGTCTCCAATCCTCTTTTTTACCATTCCGATAGCGTCTTCTTCTGTTAATTCTTTTAGTTTTATTACATTGTCATTTATTATTTCTTTGATGCCATTGTCTAATTTTATCTTTTTATATTCTGGAGCAACAAATACTATGGATTTTATGTTTGTTGAATAATGGTTTAATAGATTTTTTGAATCTTCTTGTGTTAAATATTGAGCTTCATCTAATAAAAAGATCATATTTTTTGGAGTTGAATCAAATATCTTCTGGAATATGTTTCTTCCTCCTTTTAGTAATTTATCAAAATCAATATCATTTTCTGATCTATTGCAACTATAGTATACAATTCTTTTTTGTCCGCCAAACCTGTTTATTATCTTTTTTAATATTGATGTTTTTCCTTTTCCTATTGCCCCTTCTATGAAGACAACTTCTCCGGAGTCTATTTTTTCTAGAATTATGTCTGTATCGATTCCGAGTAGTTCATTTGAATATATTGAAGGTTTTATGCTGAAAGGGTTGTTATAAAATCCCAATTCTTTATACCAAAGTTCCATTTAGTAATACCTCTCTGCGACGTCTTCATAAACGACTTTTACTTCCTTTTCTTCATCTATTTTTATTTCTGGTTTTGGTTCTTCATTTATTATTTCTATTTTTGGCTCGTTTTTATCTTCTTTTTTCTTTTTATTTTCTTTTTTCGGTTTCTTACTTTTTTGTCCCAATCCAAGTATTTCTTTTACATCCCCCTTTGTTATTTCTTTATTATTCTCTATTTTTTCTTCTGCTAACTTGTTCATGTTTCTAAGAAATTCCTTTGGATTTTTATTTGATAGTTTAAAAGTTTCTTTTATCACTTCTTCATCAAAGATTGGTTCATTAAGTCTAGAGTTTACTACTTCTACTGCATTTTCTTCTGTTAGTTCCTTTAGTTTTATTTTTTTGCTTATCCTGTGCTTTAAACTTTCTGAGAATGCTAGTTTTTTTTCATCTGTAGTTGTTATAACAATAGATTTTATATAATTTTGATCATAAAAATATTTTATTCTTTCATTGTTTTTTTCTGAGATTTTATCCATATCATCTATCAATAATATCATCCCTTTTGGTTTCTTTTTGAATAATCTTCCAAACAATCCATATTTTTGGATTAGAACGTTTTCTATATTTGGCTCTATTACTAATGTTGAGTCTATATAAGCAATTTTTTTAAGTCCTCCGAACTTGTTAATTGCTTGTTTTAATACTGCTGTTTTTCCTTGGCCTTCTTTAGCTTCTATAATTAGAATTCCTCCAGAGTTTATTCTGTAATCAACTTCTTCTAAGATTTCTTCGCAGTCTATTAATTTAGTGAATTCATTATCTTCAAATGGATTTTCTTCAAAATTTAATTTATTATACCACATTTTCTAGTTCCTGGGCTTTTTTTCTATAATTATTGGCTTCTTCATAGTACTCATTAGCGAGTTCTTCATCTCCTGATTGGTGGTATTTTTCACCTTGTTTATGGCATTTAGAAGCTTTTTTATAGTATTTTTCTGGTGTTTTCTTAAATAGTGATTTTAAAATAAATAGGACAATTATAACTGCTATTATGATACCTGTTGTTCTAAGTAAAGCCATAGAATTTATGGTTTTGGAGTTCTTATAAATATTGTGTCACTTTAATGTATATATTAAAATTATTTTTTGAGGGTGGTAAAAACTTTATTAAATCACAATATCCAAGAGTTGTCCGTTATTCAAAAAAGTCTCTTTCTTAATATCTTCTACTACATAGAATACTTTTATGTTTTCTATATCAAAATTAGATTCAAAGTTTTCTATAAAATCTTCTACGTCTTTTACGTTCTTAAAAATTCCTTCTATTAAGAAATCAAATCCATTGCTTATTTTGTATACTGAGTTTATATTTAGATGGTTAAATAAGTGGTTTTTAGCTTGTTCTCTTTTATCTTTGTTAACTTTTATCATTATGTTGGCTTTAGCGTTAAAACCCAGTCTTGTAAAGTCTATTATTGTTGTGTGTTTTGTTATTATGTTTCCCTTATAGCTTTTTATTTTATCGTATATTGTTGATATTGGTATTTTTGTTCTTTTTGAGATGTTTGTTAAAGACATTCTAGAGTCTTTTCTTAGGTTTGATAAGATTAACAGTTCTTTTTGATGTAACATTTTTTGGAACCCCCATTGTTTTAAATATATTTAATCGATATATTTTTATATTAGTATATACCTTATATATTCGTGGATAAGAGAAAAATTGTTAGGTCTGGCAATACAAGTTATACGGTTGCTTTGCCAATTGATTGGATTCGTAAGAATAATTTAAGTAAAGGCAGTTTTGTGAATATGTTTGAAAACAATTTGGGAGAAGTAGTTATCTCTACAAATACAAAACCAAATATACAAAAAGAAATCACAGAAACGATAAATATTGATGATTATAGTTATGAAAAGATTGATCTTGAATTACATAATGCTTATATTCGTAATATTTCTACTATTATTTTAGAAGGAAAAGACATTAGTTCAAAAATAGACATAATTTCTTCATACTTAAATACTTATATTGGTCTAGACATTATTGAACACAATCCAAGTAATATTGTGATTAAGAATTTCTCTTCAAACGAAAAAGAAATGTCTTCTGAGAAATTATTAAGAAAAATGGATATTTGTATTAGAGCTATGTTTGACTTAACTTTAAATTTTTTTAATTCTGGTTTCTCAAAAAATGATCTTCTTGAGTTAGAAAGATTGAAAAATCAGGACAATCGTATTTATCTTCTTACTAGGAGGATGATTTTAACTGCCTTAAACAACCCACATCTTATCCGTGAATTTCACACTTCTTATCACCAACTTTCAAAAGATAAGATAATTGCTATGTCTTTTAAACAGATAGCGTTCTTTCTTCTTTCAATTGGAAGATCTTTTCTTTATTTAAAACATACAAAAGATGACGCAAAAAAGTTAAAGAAATTGTTTTGGAAGTTATTTGAGAATTATGGGAATATTTTGAACCGTAATGGGGATCAGAACCATAAGTCTTTAATTGAATTTTTAGATTGGTCTAGAAGTTACATTCTTAATCTAGAAACTAAACAAAAAACCGAAAGAGATCCATTGATATTAGAAGTGACAGACAATATTATTGTCATAAATAAACTTCTAAGGAGGATTGCGTTTGAGATTATTGAATGATTTTTAATTTTGGACTTTATTGTGTAGAGTAATCCTATTGAACTCAGGAGCAATGCAGAGCTGTTAAGGATTATGAAAATCCAGTTTTTTATTTGTATTGAATATACTACCAATAATAAGGAACCTAGTGTATAAAGTAGTGGAAAACCTATGTTGAGATTACTTCTTTTTGTTTTTATGATTTCTACTATTTCCGGAATCCATGCAATGACTATTAGGATTAATCCAATTATTCCAATTATCATCTGTTTAATTTTGCTCCTTTTTAATTTATTATTCTTGTTCTATTATAGTTAGGGTGTAATTCCTGTTAAGGTATTTCTTTGATATGTTTTTAATATCCTTTTCTGTGATTTTTTTGATTTCTTTGATGTACGTTTTTGTTAGATTAGAATCTCCTATTAATTCCCAAAAAGACAGCATATCTGCCATGTTTTTATTTTCTTCATTTTCTATAAGGTAATTTCCTTCTATATAATTAATGGCATCTTTTAGATCTTTTTTAGAAACATTTTGTAATTTTTCTATTTCCTTGGTTATAATGTTTATTATTTTTGTTATGTTTTTCTTTTCTGTTGCTACAGACACAACAAAATAACCATAGTTTGTACTTGGTTCATGATGTACACTAAGGTGATATGCTAATCCTCTTTTTGTTCTTATTTCTTCGAAAAGTTTTGAAGATTGTCCCCTTCCTAAGATTGCTCTAATAACGTCTAAGGCATAACACTCTTTATTCTTTCTTGGAGGAGTTTTATATCCCAAGATAAGATAGGATTGTGATATTTTTCTTTTTTCTTTTTTGGTTGTTCTTATGTTACCTGGTTCTTTTGGAATTATTCTTTTTTGTTGTTTTATTTTTTCTATTTTTCCAAAATGTTTTTCTACTTTTGGTTTTATATTTTTTATATTGCCTGCTATTGAAAGGATTATGTTGTTTGAAGAATAATATCTTTTATGATATTTTAATATGTCATTTCTTTTTATGTTTTTTATTGAGTTTATTGTTCCCGTTATTGGATTCCTTGTTGGATGTTTTTTAAATAAATTATTCAAAAATAAATCCCATTGATGCAGTTTTGGATCATCCTTGAATAATTTTGTTTCATCTATTACTACTTTTTTTTCTTTTTCAATTGTTTTTTGATCGAATTTTGGATTTTTTATTATGTCAGATAGAATTTCTAATGCGATATCTATGTATTTTTTAAGTACAACTATGTAATAACTTGTTCTTTCATGGTTTGTGAAAGCGTTTATTTCTCCACCTATGCTCTCTATTGTGTTTGATATTTGTTGAGCGGTTCTATTTTTTGTTCCTTCAAATAAAAGATGTTCTATTAGATGAGAAATTCCGGCTGTTTTTTTTGTTTCATAATTAGACCCAACTTTGATGGTCGCAAATATTGCTACCGATTCTGATGTTTTATTTTCTGTTACTACGGTCATTCCATTCTTTAATTTGAATTTTTCCATCATAAAAAATTTATTTATTTACTATTTAAGTTTTGCCTAAAGAACTAATTACAGTTTGAACTTGCCGTTTTTTAAAATTACTTTATTATCTACTCTTACTTCTCCTTTTTTTCTTAAATCTTTAATCATATCCCAGTGTAGTGCAGATGTATTTTTTCCTCCCCCCTCTTTGTAAGCATTACCTAGTGCTAGATGAATTGTTCCTTGGATTTTTTCATCGAATAAAGTACTTTTAACAAACTTTTTTATCTTAGGATTAAAGCCTATGCCTAGTTCTCCCAGTCTTCTTGCACCCTTGTCTAGGTTAATCATTGATTTTAGAAGTTTTTCGTTTTTTGCTGCTGAAAATTTTACTACATTTCCTTTTTTAAATTCTAAGTATACATCAGTAACTTCTTTTTCTTGTTTGATTGCGGGAAATTCATAATAAATATGTCCTTCTGTTGTTGTTTCTACTGGAGCCATAAATACTTCTCCTCCCGGCATGTTGTTAATTCCATAATCCATAATTGCTTGTCTTCCTTTTATGCTAAAACTTATGTCGGTTTTATTTCCTATAATTCTTACTTTGTTTCCTTTATCCAAGATACTTTTTAGTTTTCTTTGCTTTTTTTCTTGTTTTTTCCAGTCAATTAAGCATGCATTAAATATGAAGTCTTCCATTTCTTCTATTGACATTTCTGCTTCTTGTGCTAATGCAGGAGTAGGGTAATAAAATAAAACCCATTTCTTACTTAAATGTACTGGCCTAAAAGGATCCAAGATTTTTTCCCTTATTGCAATCTTTTTTGGATCTATGTTGGATAAGCTTTTTATATTATTGTTAGATCCTATAGTAATCATTGCATGGCATTGTTTTAATTCTTGAAAGGTTATCTTTGGAAAGTGTTTGAGCTGGGTTGTTGATGCATGTTTATAATATATGTAATTCATTTCTGTAAACCCTAATTTTATTTTTGGGTATGCTCCTTTTTTGATTATTTGTTTATACAATTCTAGAACTAATGGTTTTGCTTCTACTCCCGAGGAAATTATTACCCTTTCCCTCTTTTTAATTTTTGTTGAGTGATTTACTAGAATGTCTGCAATTTTTTTTAATCTTTGGTCTTGCATAGTTCTTATTTGTTTACTTTATTTATAAATTTTATGTTAATAAGAAGATTGCTCCTGTAATAAATAAGGCTATTAATAATAATCCCGGGATTTTATTTGCTTTTTTGTTAAAGTTCCAATACATAAGCATTATTAGAACTCCTTCCAGTCCTCCCGCGAATACTCCTGTTACATTTATTACGTTTGCAAATCCTGCCCAGTTTTTTAATATAAGAAATAATAAAAATGGAATTAAGCATGCGAGTGTTGTTGAGAATTTTTTTGAAATATTGTAATCATAATTAAAAACGTGTCTTAGTGCCAGGCCAAGAACTACAAATGAAGTAGACATAGCGAAGATAGCAAAAAGATTTCCTAACCAAACCATATGGAAGCCTACCTTTTCTCCTAAACCAATAGTTGCTACCTGTGTTGTTTCTAAGCCCGTTGTTCCTATTACTGCAAATGAGAATATAATGTAAATTAATAAAGGAATTAAACCTCCCATAATAATTGCCTTTCTAAGCATTTTTTTGTTTCTTTTTAATTCTTCTTTCATTTCTGGGATGGCTGCTGCACCAAGAAAGGCGAATAAAATAACTCCATATGGCGCAAAGATGCTGCTTAGATTTATTGTGGCAAGATTATTTAGATTTATATTAGGAATTAATAAAATAGATATTAATATTATTATTGTTACTGTTATTGTTCCAAAATAGAGTTCATAGTTTTTTATTGTGTTAATTCCTTTATATATTAAAATTGTTGTTATGATAAAAATTAAACTTCCGTATATTAGAAGTGGCCCTCCGAATAGCGCCGACAGAGATTTGCTTATACCTATGTAATATGCAGTTATGGCACCATAGATTCCTATTAACATAGAAAGCCACATTAATGTTTTACCTTTTTTTCCAAGATAAATCTCTGCATAGCCTGTTAGTTGATGGTGCCCTTTTGTTTTTCTTGTTATTCTTTCTAGGTATAAGTACAT
>JAFCDD010000001.1 GCA_017609845.1 Candidatus Woesearchaeota archaeon
GGTATTGGAAAAGTTATTGAATCAATTGCTAAACAAACAGGATATGTTTTTTTAAAAATAACTTTTGATCCTGGTTTGATAATTGGAGCTTTAGTATTTAGTTTTGTTGTTGGTGCTTTATCTGGATTGTTGCCAGCTAGGAGGGCATCTAAATTGAAACCTGTTGAAGCATTAAGGGGTTAACAATTCCATACCCCTAAATGATTATTTATTGCATTTAGTTCTGCTCTTTTTAATTCATAATATCTTTTTGTGTCATATTTGTATTTATCGTATACTTTTGCATATCCTTGTTCTACCAAGTAAGAATTTACTAGCGTGTTATCAATGTAAACATATCTTAATAGTCTGCCGTATTTTCCTTTATTTGTTTTATCTTTTTCTATGTAAACTTTTTTGTTTAGTATTAATTCTTTTAATTTTTCTTTGGCTTCTTTGTAGTAACATTCTCCTTTTTCTGGAGTGTTAATTCCAGACAATCTTACTCTTTCTGATGTGATTAAATCCAAGGTATCTCCGTCTACTACATTTGTTACTTGGAATGGTCCTTCTATTTTTTCTTCTATGGTTTGAGTGCAAGATGTAAGTAATAATATTAATATTAAAATTATTTTTTTCATTCTTAATTATGAAGAAATAGAATTTATATAAATAACTGTAAACTTATTGGAAGATTTACGGTTTTGTTATCAAAGAATTCGGAACATAAATCGTTTCTTTGTTTTTTAGTTGTATTCTTGTTTGTGTTAAGTTGATCTCTTTTACAATCCCTTCTGTATTTCTTATTTTTATTTTTTGTTCTAACTTTATTGTTTTATTTTTGTATATTTTTAATCCTGCTCTTATGTTTGGTATTAAGTTTTTGAATGTAAGTATTATTGAGATTATTATTAGTATGGCTATTATAAGTATGATTATGAAAATTACCGTTGCTGTTATTCCTAATTGGTTTAGGGCTGTTACCAATGCTATAAAATAAATAAGATATTTTGTAATTGAAGGGACCCTTTTTTGAAGTTTTAAATTGAAACCAGTTTGTTTTTTTATGATCCTGTCTGTTTCAAGTTCTCTTAGGATTTTTTTGAGTATCCTGCTTAGAACTCTTGCTATTATTATTCCTATTAGAATTATCACTATGGCAGCTATAAAGCTAATCAATGTTTGGTTGTTTATTATACCTTGGAAGCTTACCATTCTAAACATTATTCTTTTTTTATTTAAAAACGTTATGGAAAACTATTTAAGATTTAATTACTGATTTATTATAAAATGCCAGTTAATCCAGGAATTCATTATCAAAAAGCAGAGGAAGAATATAGAGAAGCTGAAACTATTTCTGATAAATTGAAGGTTTTAAGGAATATGATGGCTTTGGTGCCAAAACATAAAGGGTCAGAGAATTTACAAAGAGAAATCAAGGAAAGAATTGCTAAATACACCAAGATATTACAAAAAGAAAAACAACAAAGAAAAGGAAAAAAATCTAAGTTTTCTTTAAAAAAGGAAGGGATAGCCACTGTTCTTTTAGTTGGTACAACAAATTCTGGAAAAAGCAGTTTATTAGCTAAATTAACCAATGCTAAGCCGGAGATTGCTGATTATCCTTATACAACAAAAAAATTGGAAATAGGAACCATAGATTATTATGGAATGAAGATCCAAATTGTTGAGATTCCTGCAATATTTGAAAATTTTGAAGAGAGCCAGAATGGTTTGGCTTTTATGAGTATTATTAGGTTGGCAGATTTAGTTATTTTGATGTTTAATGATGTGAAAGAAAGAAATTTGTTAAAAAAAGAGTTAAGTGAGGTATTAAGTAATTATGTTTTTTATGATGATATTAAAGATAATTTAAAAGAAAGAATATGGAAATGTTTAGGTTTGATTAAGATTTACACAAAAGTTCCTGGAAAGCCCAAACAAGAACCGCCAATGGCTTTAAGAAAAGGTTCTTGTGTTAAAGATATGGCCGAACATGTTCATAAAGATTTTATTAAGAAGTTTAGATTTGCTAGGGTGTGGGGAAAGAGTGTTAAGCATGAAGGCGTTATGGTTAATTTGGATCATGAATTGAAAGACAATGATGTGGTTGAGCTTCATATGAAATGAAATTAAAATATTCTTGGATTTATTGTAGGCAGTTTAAGAAGAATGTTAATATTAAGAAATTAAAAGAAAACACTACAGAGTTTAGAGAATTATTTGAGAAGCATAAGGATAAAATAATAAAATTAATAGAAAGATATTCTGGAAAAAAATTAGATAAAAATATTGATGTTTATGTTGTTGAAAGAGATGAAGGAGGTAGTTTTCATGATCCTTTGACTTTAAAATTTCATGAAAATAATAAATTAATGTTTTGTATATTTATTCATGAGTTGGTTCATCATGTTGTTGATGTTGGTTTTGGTAGTGAGAGGGAACATAATGTTAATAGAATTGTTAAGAAAGTTATTAAGGATTTAAATTTAAATTTAGATAAGGAATTTAATGAAATAGAAGGATTTGCTAAGGAAAAATATGATAGATAAAGTTGTTAATATATTAGAAAAAGAAACTAAGAGATATACCCTGCCAATAGTTGAGAAATTTGGAAAAAGAGATCCCTTTAGAGTTTTGATAAGTTGTTTGTTAAGTTTGAGGACTAAGGATCAAGTTACTGCTAAAGCTAGTGTAAGGTTATTTAGTAAAGCAAAAAATTGTAAGGAAATGTTAAAATTAAGTAATAAAGAAATTGAAAAGTTAATTTATCCTGTTTGTTTTTATAAGACTAAAACTAAAAGAATAAAAGAAATTTGTAAAGTTCTAATTAAAGAATATAATGGTAAGGTTCCTAAAAAAGACGAGGAGTTATTGAAGTTAAAGGGTGTTGGAAGGAAAACTATGAATATTGTTAGGACTATTGCATTTAAACAAGATGGAATAGCAGTTGATACACATGTTCATAGAATTTCTAATAGATTGGGAGTAGTAAAGACCAAGAATGCAGATGAAACAGAGAAAGAATTAGAAAAGATATTGCTAAGAAAATATTGGTTAAAATGGAATTACCATCTTGTTGTTTGGGGTCAGAATATTTGCAAGCCAATAAGTCCTTTTTGCAGTAAATGTAGAATTGAGAATTATTGTAAAAGGATTAATGTTGATAAAAGCAGATAATTTTTAAATCTTGTTGATATTTTTATAGTATGATAACTTATAAAGATAAACCAGATAGTAAGGAAAGTTTAACTACTTTATTAAATCCAATTGTTAAGAAATGGTTTTTTACTAGATTTAAGGAGTTTTCTTTGCCTCAGTTATATGGAGTTATAGAAGTTCATTCAAGGAATAATATTTTAATTTCTGCTCCTACTGGAGCTACAAAGACGTTAACTGCTTTTTTGAGCATTTTAAATGAGTTAATTGATTTACACGAGAAAGATAAATTGGAGAAGAAGATTTATTGTGTTTATGTTTCTCCTTTGAAAGCTTTAAATGAAGATATTAAAGTAAATTTGTTGAATCCTTTGAAGGAAATGGAAGAGATTGCAGGAAAGAACTTAGATATAAGGATTGCTGTTAGGACAGGAGATACAACTGTAAGTGAAAAACAAAAAATGTTAAGGAATCCGCCACATATTCTGATTACTACCCCTGAAAGCTTGGCTATTTTATTAAGTTCTATGAAATTCGTTGAAAATTTAAATAATGTTGAGTGGTGTATTATAGATGAGATTCATGCTTTGGCTGAAAACAAAAGGGGAGTTCATTTAAGTTTAAGTTTGGAAAGATTACAAAGTTTAAGTAAAGGAATGACTCGGGTGGGGTTAAGTGCTACTGTTGCGCCATTGGAAGAAATTGCTAATTATTTGGTTGGAGATAGAGATTGTAAGATAGTTAATGTTCAATTCATTAAACAATTAGATCTAGAAGTTTTGAGTCCTGTTCCTGATTTAATTAATACTACGCATGAAGTTATGCATTCTGAATTGTATAAATTAATGGATCAATTAATACAGCAACATAAAACTACATTGATATTTACTAATACTCGGGCTGCTACAGAAAGGGTTGTTCATCATTTAAAGGAGAAATTTCCTAAGAACTATACTGAAAATATTGGAGCACATCATGGAAGTTTATCTAAGGAATATAGACATAAAATTGAGGGGAGATTAAGGGAAGGTAAATTAAAAGCTGTTGTTACTAGTACAAGTTTGGAATTGGGAATAGACATTGGTTATATTGATTTGGTTATTTTGTTGGGAAGTCCTAAGAGTGTAGCTAGGGCTTTACAAAGAATTGGGAGAAGTGGACACAAACTACATTCGATAACTAAGGGAAGAATAATTGTTTTGGATAGGGATGATTTAGTTGAGTGCAGCGTTTTGTTAAAGAATGCGATTGAAAAGAAAATTGATAGGATTGACATCCCCAAGAATGCATTGGATGTTTTATCCCAACATATTTATGGAATTGCCATTAGTCAGAAAATTCTTAAGAAGGATTTGTTTAAGTTAATAAAGAAGAGTTATTGTTATTCTAGTTTATCTAAGGGCGATTTTAATGAAGTTATAGATTATTTATCTGGAAAGTATATTTCTTTAGAAGACAGGCATATTTATGCTAAAATTTGGTATGATGAAGAAACAGGAATGATTGGGAAAAAGGGAAGATTGGCTAGAGTTTTGTATATGACTAATATTGGGACCATTCCTGATGAAACTAAAGTTAAGGTTAAGGAAGGAGATAGGATTATAGGAACTTTAGATGAATCTTTTTTGGAAAGAATGAAAAGGGGAGATATTTTTGTTTTGGGTGGAGAGGTTTATGAATTTAAGTTTAGCAGAGGGATGACTGCACAAGTTAAAGGAAGTGTTAATAGGCCCCCCACTGTTCCAAGCTGGTTTTCTGAATCCTTACCATTGAGTTTTGATTTATCTATGGAAATTCAAAAGTTTAGAAAGTTGATGGAAGACAGGTTTAAAGAAAAATGTAGTAAAAAGGAAATAATTAATTTTATTAATGAATATCTTTATGTTGATAAAAATGCTTCTGAAGCAATTTATGGTTATTTTAATGAACAATTTAGATATTTAGAGATTCCACATGAGAAAAAGTTAATAATTGAACAGTTTATGGATGAAGACAGGAATTATATTGTTTTTCATTCTTTATTTGGAAGAAGGGTTAATGATGTTTTGTCCAGATTAATTGCTTATGTATCTGGAAGATTAGAGCATAAAGATGTTGAGATGGGGATTAATGACAATGGTTTTTATCTGGCGAATGTTAAGGTTAGCAGCGTTGTTAAAGCGTTGAGTCTAATTAAGTCAAAAGAAGTAAGAGCAATAATGGAAAATGCGATTGATAAGACTGAAGTGTTGAAGAGAAGATTTAGACACTGTGCTACTAGGTCTTTGATGATTTTAAGAACGTATAAAGGAAGGACTAAGAGGGTTGGAAGACAACAAGTGAGTAGCATGATACTGATGAATGCTGTTAAAAGGATTAGCCCTAATTTTTCTATTTTGAAAGAGGCTAGAAGAGAAGTTTTAGAAGATTTAATGGATATTGATAATGCGATTAAGATTGTTGAGATGATTGAAGATAAGAGATTGAAGATCAAAGATTTTACAACTACTGTTCCCAGTCCTTTTGCTTTTAATATTGTTTTGCAGGGAAGATTAGACTTGTTAAAAATGCAGGATAAGATAGAATTTTTGAGAAAGATGCATGAATATGTTTTATCTAAGATTAGTTTGAAGAAGTAAATTATTTAAATTCTTAAAATAAATAAGATTTAATGAAAGAGGTGATTTTTACTGATTTAGATGGTACTTTATTAGATCATAAAACTTATTCTTATTTTAAAGCTAAAAAAGCATTAAACTTAATTAAAAAGAAAAAAATCCCTTTAATATTTTGTACTAGTAAAACAAGAGCGGAAATTGAATTTTATAGAAAAAAGTTAGGAATTAATGATCCGTTTATTTCTGAGAACGGAGGAGCTATTTTCATCCCCAGAGAAAGAAAAATTATTAAAATTGGGACGGAATACAAAAAATTACAAAAAGTTGTTGATAAGATTAAGAAAAAAGGAATTAAAATTACTACTTTTAAAGATTTAAGTGTAAAAGAGGTTGCAAAAGATACTGGTTTAACTTTAGAAAGAGCAAAATTGGCTAAGAGAAGAGAATATGATATTACATTCAAGGCCGATAAAAAAGATATTGGAAAAATAAAAAAAATTGTGAGAAGGAATCGGTTAAAGTTGTTAAAGGGCGGAAGATATTATCATATTACTAAAAGTGATAAAGGTAAAGCAATTAGAATTTTAAAAAAAACATTAAAGAAAAAATACGGAAAAATAAAAACAATTGGCATTGGAGACTCTGAAAACGATTTTGATATGCTGGATAATGTTGATGCGCCTTATTTAGTTAAAAGTCATAACAATAAATATAAAAGTAAGAAATACAATAAAGCTAATGGAATAGGGCCAGAAGGATTTAATAATGTTGTATTAAAAATATTAAAATGGTAAATAAACAAAAGGCAGAACAAATTTATAAAGAAAGTTTAAAGATATTAAAAAAGGCACAATTAAAAAACGGTGGTTTTTTGGCTACTCCTATTGGTGAACGTTACCCTTATGTTTATCCAAGGGACCATGCATTTTGTATTTTAGCTTTTAATTCTGCAAAGAGATTTAAAGAGGCTAAAAGAGGTTTAGTGTTTATATTAAAAAGTCAGTTAGAAAATGGAGCATTTCCTCAGAGATTGGATAAAAAAGGAAAGGATGCTAGTTATAAGCCAATACAGATTGATGGTTCTGGTCTAACAATTTATGCATTTTGTGATTATGTTAAAAAAAGCAAGGATTTTAATTTTGCTACAAAACATTGGGGCAGTGTTACTGGTTTTTTTAATTATGTTAATTCAGCATTAGATGAAGAAAAGGATTTGGTTTTTACTCCCAATTCTGTTCATGAGTTTCCTCCCACTGAAAAAGGTTTGGAAATATGGGCAAATGGTGTTTGTAGTGCAGCCTTTAGAGAGGCTTATGAAATTTCTAAATTAATTAATCAAGAAAATAAATCATTTTTAGATGTGTCTAATAAAATAAAAAAGGGAATAGATGAATATATGTGGAATTCCAGAGTTAAAGGATATATTAAAAATATAAGATTAAAAGAATCAAGTTCTATTATTACTCACACTGATGCGGCCGCTTTAGCATTATCTGAGTTTAATGTTTTTCCTGCCGATTATGATCATTTGAGGATGAGTATTAAGAGGATACATAAAGATTTATGGAACAAGGATTTGGGAGGAATATGTAGATATCCAAAATTTGAAGGAAGGAATAATGGTGGATGGGGCCCATGGCCGCATTTTACACTAATGATGGCCGATCATTTTATCATGGCTAAGAATAGGAAAAAAGCTGAAAAATATATTAACTGGGTAATAAAAATATCATATAAAAATAAACTGCCAGAGCATATCTCTACTGTTAAAGAATTTAATGAATATGTGACTGATTTTACTGAGGCTGCAATTTTAAGACCGGATAGAATGACAATGATAAATAATGCTAAAAAACATCCTATGTTTAAAAGAGGAATAGCTTATGTTACTTTGCCTTTGGTTTGGCCTCATGCACAGTTTATTATAACTTGGAACTTGTATAAGGATAGATTTAAATAAAATTCTGTTTTATTATATTTATGGATGTTGATGATTATGTGGACAAAATTAATGATAAGAATTTGTTAGTAATTGTTGAAGGTAAGAAAGATAGAATAGCATTAGAAGGGTTAGGAATTAAAAGAATTTTGGAAATAAATCCTAGTGCGTGGTATAAAGTCATAGATCTTATTGATGAAAAAGAAGTTGTGATTTTAACTGATTTAGATAAAGAAGGAAAAAGACTTTATAGTGTATTAAAAGATAGATTACAGAGAAAGGGAGTAAAGGTGAATGATAAATTTAGGAATTTTTTATTTAAAACTAGGTTGAGACAGATAGAAGGCATTAATAGTTATATTAAAAATGAAAATAGAAAAAGGAATAGATATTAGAGATTTAAGTTTATATTTAACTAGTTCTAAAACGTTAATCATTTCTGATGTACATTTGGGTTATGAGCAAAGTTTAAGTGACTCCGGTGTTTTTTTACCTAGATTTCAGTATAAGGAAACTATTGAAAGATTGGATAAAATTTTTGAGAATTTGAAAGTAAACAAAATAATTATTAATGGAGATTTAAAACATGAATTTGGCAGAATTTCTAATACAGAATGGAAGACTATTTTGAATTTAGTAGATTATTTTTTAGATAAATGCAAAGATGTTGTTTTTATTCGTGGTAATCATGATAAAATTTTAGAACCTGTTTTAAGAAAGAAAAACTTTGAGATTAGGGATTATTTTCTAATAGATAATTTGTTTATTTGTCATGGAGATAAAGTTTTTGATAATGAAGAATTTAAGAAATCTAAAATTTTAGTTATTGGACATGAACATTCTGCTGTTTCTTTGGAAAAAGATGGCAGGAAGGAAAAATATAAATGTTTTTTAATTGGCAAATGGAAAAATAAAAAATTAATTGTAATGCCTTCTTTTAATTTAGTTATAGAGGGAACAGATATTTTAAATGAAAAATTGTTAAGTCCGTTTTTGCATCAAAACTTAGATGACTTTGAAGTTTATGTCGTTGGAGATAAAGTTTATCATTTTGGAAAAATAGTTAATTTTAAATAAATCAGAATTTTAGTAAGATATATTAAAAGGAGGTGTTTTTAATGGAGAATCTTAATATGTGGGGAGGAATTTTTTTGTTGGTTGGTGGTTTAATCCTCTTAATACCCCAATTATCCAGTTGGTTATCTGGCCTAACTGGAGGAACTACTTGGATACAGATGATCGTAGGTTTGGTTTCTGTAATTTTAGCTTTGATGTTTTTGTTTAAGAAGAAATAATTCTTCTTTTATTTTTTTTAAAAAGATAGGTTTTTATAGTTATTATTTTTTGCTTTCTGAATGTTAAAGTCTGATTTGCATATACACACTAAAAGTTTGGTTAGTTGGGAAGGAAGCATAACTCCTAGAGAACTAATAGATAAGGCCGCTAAGTTAAAATTTGATGTCTTGTGCATAAGTGAGCATGCTACCTTGGACAGATTTTTTAGAAAAACTAAATTTTTTGATGCTTTAAGAACTTATAGAAGGTATAAAGATTATGCTAAGAAGAAAGGGATTTTATTATTACCTGGATTTGAGGCACATATTGAAGGCAAGGAAGTTTTATTTGTTGATTGTTTGGAAGATATTAAAAAATATATGACATTTGAAAGTTTATATGATTTAAAAGATAACTGTTTTATTATTGCCCCACATCCTTTTTTGTCTAAGGATTGTTGTTTAAGGGATAAGTTAGTTGAGCACATTAAGTTATTTGATGCTGTTGAGCATACTTCTAGTTATTTAAGATGGTTTAATAGTAATCTGAAAACTGAAGAAGTAGTTAAAAAATATAATAAACCATTTATTGCTAATTCTGATTCTCATTGGTGGTTTCAATTTGGGAGGAATTATAGTTTAATTGATGCTGATAAGAATAAAGATGATTTTTTAGAGGCTATAAGAAAGAATAAGATAAAAAGAGTGGTTGATCCTTTGAAGTTTCGTGAAGCTTTATTTTTTGCAGCCAGGTTTCCATATACCCATTTGAGGAAGGAGTTTGAGTGATTATTTATGTTTTCTAATTATTGATGCGACTTCTCTGCCATCAATCTTTCCCCTGAATTCTTTCATTACTTCCCCCATAATCGCATTAAAGCTTAAGTGTTTGTATTTTTTTACTATTGCTATTATTTCTTTTTCTAGTTTTTCTTTAGGAAGGATTTCATATTTTTTTAAGTCAATCTTTTTATTTTGGGCTAATTCTAATAAGATTTCAAATACTGCCTCTTTTGTAATTTTTTTAGAATTAAAATAAGATAAAACCTCCTCTACATATTTATCTAATACTTTTACCCTGTATCTTGATTTTATTTCTTTTGGATGCTCTATTAGAACCTGAGCAATGAATCTTGGATCTATTTTTGGGTATTTTTTTACTAGGAATTTGAAGAATTTTTGTTTTGGAATTAATCCATGGGCTGTTTGAGCATTTAATTTAAATCCTTTTTCTAATTTTAATGCCCTTTCTGATAATAATTCAGGGATCTTTATTTTTTTTAGTAATTTAGAAGTAATTTCGATTGGTCTTATGTCTGTTTCTGGATACAAGCGAGCAGAACCTGGCATCGGTCTTAAAAAAGTAGTGGTAAAACCAGGATTTACTTTTCTTACATGCGGTTTTTGTTTGGTTTTTTTTGCAAGTTGCCTTTTAATTTCAATTTCTATTACTTTTGGGATTGATCTTAGGTCTTGGAACCCCTTTATTTCAATTCTTGGATGTTTTTTCGTGCTTATGTTTACATCTTGTCTTATTGACCCTATTCCCCTTTTCACTTTTTCTGTTGACCTTAGAATCATTCCAATTATTGATGCTGCTTCTTTTACATGTTCTGGGTCCTTTAGAGTTGCATTAGTAGTTACTTCTATTAAAGGAACTCCTAATCTGTCTAGGCTGTACACTACTTCTGTTGGTGTTTCTTTTATTTTTTTGGCTGCTTCTTCTTCTAGCATTATTGTTGGGATTTTTACTTTTCCTTTAGATGTTTTTATTTCTCCGTCTGTTGCTATTAATGCTGTTCTTTGAAAGCCAGAAGTCATTGAGCCGTCTATTATTGTTTTTCTCATGAATTGTATTTTGTCTACAATCTTAGCATTTAATAATAAAGATATTTGTAATGCTATTTCTAGTGCTTCTTCGTTAATATTATGAGGAGGATCTTCATCTAGTTCGACTAAACAAGAAGATGTTTGTTTTGTTTCATAAATTACCCACTTATCTTTAGATTTTTCGTATTCTGCTGCAATGTCTACTTTCTCTGTTTCTCCTGCTACTGCCCTTAATTTTCTTTTTACTATTGTTGTTGTTGGATTTGGATCATTTACTAGAGATGGACAAGAACAAAACAATTTATTTGATTCTAGTTGTTGGTGAATTTCTAAGCCAGCCTTAAAACCAAGTTTTTTATAATCCATTTGATAGTAATATTTTTTTATATAAATTCTGTTTGTAATCTTTCGTTTATTTCTCCTTTTAAGTTTGTTGTCATTAACTCTTTTATTTTATCTTTTTTATAATTAGCTAATAGCCAGGATAATTTAATAAATGCTGTTTCCGTTGTCATATCTTCGCAGGGGATTACTCCTGCTTTTAATAATTTAATTCCATTAGAATAAACATTCATATTAACTTTCCCAAAAATAGTTTGGGATGACATTGCTACTATACACCCAGATTTAATTATCTTCTTGATTGCCGTTAAAATTTTAGCGTGTTCTTTTGTTCCTACAGGTGCGTGTCCTAAACCTGTCCCCTCCATTATTAATCCTTTATAGTTTTTATAAAATAAAAATTGCTTTTCTGACATATTTGGGTGTATTTTTAATATTGCAACTTTTTCTTCCATATTTGGTTTTATGATCAATTCTTTGTTTGGATTAATGTAAGGTTTTAAAATAGTAATCTTTTTTGTTTTATAGTTTATTTTTGCTATTGGTACATCATTTATTGTTTTGAACGCGTCTCTTCTTGAACTATGTAGTTTTCTAGCTTTGGTCCCTGGAATAATAATAGAAGTATTGTCATTAATTGTTTCATGCATGCAAATTGCTACCCCAGTAAAATCTGTTTTAGTTATGAATAAGGCAGCAGATATTAAATTCATTGCTGCATCTGAACTTGCCCTATCGGAAGATCTTTGTGCACCCACGAAGATTACTGGAATAGGACATTTTTTTAATATAAAGGATAATGCCGCAGCAGAATAGTGTAGAGTGTCTGTTCCGTGTCCGATAATTATTCCTTTTACTCTTTTTTTGTATTGTTTTTCTATTTCTCTTGCCATTATTTTGTAATGTTTGAATCTTATGTCGTCTGAGAAAATATTACTTATGAAGTGAGATTCTATGTTTGCTATGTTTTTTAGTTCAGGAAACATAGAAATTATGTCTTCTGGGGTAAATCTTGCGATTACTCCTCCAGTTTTATAATCTACTTTGGAGGCTATTGTGCCTCCGGTGTGAAGGATAGTTATTGTTGGTAGTTTTTTGTTTTGTTTTACTTTTTTTGTTTTACTTTTAGGTTTTGTTGCTTTTTTTAAGAACTTCATTTTCTTTATTTTTGTTTTTCTTATTCCGATATTGTAACCAGATTTTAGTTTTATGAAAATAAACTTTTTACTTGAAGATGGCATAATAATTCCGGAAAATTTTTCAGAAGAGGTTGTTATTTCTACACTATTACCTGGCTTGTATGAAGGCATTTTTTTATTTTAATGAACACGTTAAATAATCATTTATATTCTCTAATATATATCTTACTTACTAGCAATATTTAAATAGTTATTTTTTCATTTAAATTTTTAATAAAAATAAAGAATTAAAGATACCAATCATCTTTGGTTTTAATTTGGCGGTTAAAACCGGGTTTTGCGATAATGATTTGGTTTCGGACTCTTCTTACCTATTTGGATTTATAAACTTAAACAAGCATTAATATGGCGGCATTAAAACTTGTTCTATGGAATGTTAGGTGGTACCCAAATATAAAGATTATTGTTTTGGAGTATATACCTTCATAATAAAAAAATAAAAAAGGGGGAATCCAGAAAATGGAATTCATTGTGCAAAACGCTATAGAAACACAAAAACAAGAACAAACAAATGTTGAGGTGGGGCAGGCAAATATAAAAGTTTTCGGTGCAGGCGGAGGAGGAGGTAATGCTGTTAGTTGGTTATACAAAAAAGGCATACAAGGTGCTGAGATAATTGCAGCAAATACAGATCAACAGCATCTTAATATTATTAATGCTGATCGTAAAATTCTGATTGGTAGAGAATTAACTAGAGGATTAGGAGCTGGAGGTTACCCTAATGTTGGGAGAGAAGCTGCTAAAGAATCTATTCATGAAATTAAGGACGCATTAAAAGATTCTGATATGGTATTTATTTGTGCTGGAATGGGTGGAGGTACTGGAACAGGAGCTGCCCCCGTTATTGCACAAATGGCCAAGGAAGCGGGTTCCATAGTTATTGGAACTGTTACTATGCCTTTTGATATTGAAAGGGCAAGAGTAGATAAGGCAGAGTTTGGATTACAACAGTTAAGAGAAGTAAGTGATACTGTTATTGTTATTGATAATAACAGATTGGTAAATATTGCAGGTAACTTACCAATAGAACAGGCTTTTGCTGTTGCTAATGAATTAATAAGTACAATGATTAAAGGTATTGTTGAAACAATTGCTGTACCTAGTTTGGTTAACTTAGATTATGCAGATGTTAAAGCAATTATGTCTGAAGGAGGAGTTTCAGTTATTGGAATTGGAGAATCTGATTCAGAACACAGAGTTGAAGAAGCTGTTAGGAGAGCTTTAACTAATCCTTTGTTGGATGTAAGTTACCAAGGAGCTACAGGAGCATTAATCCACATAAGTGGAGGACCTGATCTTACCCTTGATGAAGTAAGTAAGGTTGGAGATATGGTTACTGAAGCATTAGATATTGATGCAAATGTAATCTGGGGAGCTAGAATCCAGGAAGATATGCAAAGTAAGCTTAGGGTTATGACAATTGTAACTGGAGTAAATTCACCCTATGTATTGGGCAAAGTAGATAAAACCCAGCCTAGCGTACAAGCTCAACAGGTAACAAATGAATTAGGAATAGATTTGATTTAGGCTCAAGGGCAGACCCCCCTAGAAAGAAGAAGCCCTTCTTTTGTCTTGCTGATGCCTTTTGGCATCGGCTTTATTTTTTTTTGAAGAAATTTAGAATGGATTTTCTTGGTTTTTGTGCAGATTCTCTGTTTCCCCATTTATCATGGAATGTTATGTCTTGACAATTAAATCTTATTGGGGCTTCTGGTTCTTCGTTTGGGTATCCAAGAGTTATTATTGCTTCAGGCCTTGCATTAGAAGGAATTCTTAATATCCTTGATACCATGTTTTCTTCGAAAGCGCTTACCCAGCATGTTGCTAAACCTTTTTCTGTTGCCAATAAAAGAATGTTTTGTATTAATGCAGAACAGTTTTGTATACTATATAGATCTTTTCCACGTTCTCCGTACATGTGTTCTATTTTGTCTAATATGTTACAAATAACCAGATGTACTGGAGCTTGTTCCATCCATGTTTGTTTTAATGATGCTATTGAAAGTTCTTTTCTTGTTTTTTCTTCCCTTACAACAATTATCTGCCAGTTTTGTATGTTTCCAGAAGAAGGAGTGTATCTTGCTGAGTTTATTATTTCATTAATTAATTCTTGAGAGACAGATTTGTCTGTATAATTCCTAATAGACCGTCTTTTTATTATTGCGTCCCTTACATCCATAACAAAATATTTAAATTCTATGAATATTTATATCTTTCTATGGATTATAAGGAATTAGTTGAAACCTATAATGCTTTGGATAATACTTCTAAGAGACTCGAGAAAACAAATATAATATCTAAATTGATTAAAAAGACAGGGAAGGAAGATATTATTGAGGTTATTTATTTGTTGCAGGGAATAGTTTTTCCTATTTGGGATGAAAGAAAAATTGGAATGGGTTCTAAATTAGCTGCCAAAGCTTTAGTTAGTGTTGTTGGTGTTTCAAATGATAAGGTTGTGGGGTTGTGGAGAAAAGAAGGAGATTTGGGAAAGGTAGCAGAGATTTTAATTACAAATAAAAAACAAAGAACCTTACATAGACAGAAATTAACTGTTAAAAAAGTTTTTGAAAACATAAGAAATTTAGCTTTGTTGGAAGGAAAAGGGACAGTAGATAAAAAGATTAGATTGATTTCGGAATTGTTGAGTTCTGCTGATCCAAAAGAAGCTAGATTTATTACCAAAACCTTATTAGACAAATTAAGGATTGGTATTAGAGAAGGAATTATAAGGGATGCTCTTGCCTGGACTGTTTATGATGTAGATTATGATGAAAAAGAAAATAAAATACATTTTAAAAATGGTTCTAGGGAAGAATATAATAAGGTAGTAGCTAAAATACAGCATGCTTATAATTTAACTAATGATTTTGGTGTTGTTGCTGCTTCTCTTAAGGAAAAAGGTTTAAAAGGATTAGAATATGTTTCTGTAACTTTAGGAAAACCGATAAATCCTATGCTGGCTATTAAGGCTGATGATATTAAGGAAGCTCTTAGTTCTGTTGGAAAACCTGCTTTATTTGATTATAAGTTAGATGGTTTTAGATTGCAGATACATAAATTCAATAATAAATATGTTTTTTTTACTAGAAGGTTAGAGAATATTACAAATCAATTTAAGGAGTTAATCCCTATTTTAAATAAATATGTTAAGGGCAAAAATTATATTCTGGATACAGAAGCAGTAGGTTATGATCCTAAAACTGGGAATTATTTACCTTTTCAGAAGGTTTCTCAAAGAATAAAAAGGAAATATGATATTGAAAAAATTGCCAAGGAATTGCCTGTTGAGATCACTGTTTTCGATGTAATTTATTATAACAATAAAAATTATATGAATGAAAAACAAGAGAACAGAAGAAAGTTAATAGAAAAAATAGTAAAAGAAAAAGACAAGAAGATTGTGCTTACAAAAAAATTAATTTCTAGTGATATTAAAAAAATAGAAAAATTTTATGATGATGCACTTAGAAAAGGACATGAAGGGTTGATAGCTAAGAATTTGAATAAAGAATATGTTTCTGGGAGAAGGGTTGGAGGGTGGGTAAAATTAAAGCCAGTTATGGAACCATTGCAATTGGTTATTATTGGTGCTGATTGGGGAGAAGGTAAAAGAACTACATGGTTGAGCAGTTTTATTTTGGGATGTAAGAAAGGAAATGAATTTTTGGAAATTGGCAAAGTTGGTACAGGTATTAAGGAAAAAGGCGATGAATTAACTTTTAAGAAACTGACAAAAATTTTGAAACCTTTGATAGAATCTGAGAAAGGCAGACATGTTATGATTAAACCGAAGATTTTAGTTGAGGTAAGTTATGAAGAAATACAAAGAAGTCCTACTTATGGAAGTGGTTATGCATTAAGATTTCCAAGGTTGAATGGGTTAAGAAACGATTTAAGGCTTGATGACTGCGATGACATGGCCAGAATAGAAAGATTGTACAAAAAACAAAAAAAATGATTTCATTATCAGTTGGGAATAAAAAAGATAGGTTTTATCATAATAATCTTTAAATACTAAAGCATTTACTATCAGTGTATAGTTCATATTAATTATTAGTAGATAACTATTAGGTATATCCTTTAGTTATAAAAAAAGAGGTGTTCCTCAGGAGGAAAAACAACCATGATTGTAAAGGAAGAATTTTTGAATAAATTAAGGCGTTCTTTTGGTCTTAATCTCTATGAGGTTAAAATTTGGACTGCGTTACTTTCTCGTGGTGTTAGTACTGCAGGAGAATTGAGTGAAATTGGTGATGTGCCAAGAAGCAGGGCATATGATGTTCTAGAAGGTTTAGAAAAAAAAGGATTTGTAGTGATGAAATTAGGAAAGCCAATAAAATACATTGCTGTTGATCCAAAAGAAGTTGTTGAAAGAGCTAAAAAGTTAGTAAGACAGAATGCTGATGAAGATGTTTCAAGATTGACTGACTTAACAGGTACCCCTGTTTTGAAGGAATTAGAAACTTTGCATAATGAAGGAATAGAATTTATAGAACCTTCTGATTTGAGCGGTGCAATAAGGGGAAGACATAATCTTTATGCTCATTTGGAAATGATGATTAAAGATGCTCAAAAAAGTGTTACTTTGATGACTACTTCTAAGGGTTTATTGAGGAAGATGGAAGCTTTGAAGCCCGTATTGGAGAAATTAAACAAAAAAGGAGTGAAGATAAGGATAGCCGCTCCAATAACTAAAGAGAGTGTGGGTGCAGCCAAGGATTTAATGAAAGTGGCAGATGTTAAACATGTTAGCAAAATAAATGCCAGATTTTGTGTAGTTGATGACAAGAATATGATGTTTATGGTTATGAATGATGGCGATGTACATCCTACTTATGACTTCGGAATCTGGATAAATACGCCTTATTTTGCCTCTGCTTTAAGTAATATGTTTAATTTTGCGTGGAAAGACATGGTGGCTGTTGACAAGGCATCATCTAAGTTTTAATATATCTTTTAATTCTTTTTTTTTACAATATAAATCTTTAAATAGTTGTTTTTTAATTCTTTGAGCCATGGTAGAACGTAAATCTAAAGATGGAAGAATGGAGTACAAAGATGAAAAAGGCAATACTTTATATGGATTTTCTCAAACAAATTTGGATAATACTAATGCGAAACTGAATAATGTTGTTTTGGGTTTAAAGGTATTGATAATCTTGTTTGTTATCCTTTTACTTGGTGTGGCTGTATTTATTGGATGGGTGGCTTATAACGATGTTTTAACAAGACTTATTTATGGTTATTAACCTCCAGATATAACAGAGAGAAGTTTTATTGTTTCATTTTTGTTTAGTTTGGTATCTTCTGTTACTATTTTGTTATTTCTAGTTATTATTACTGTTTCAGGATTTATTTTTAATTTTTTTAATATCTGTTTTATTGATTTTACATCTAATTGCTTTGTTTTTTGTTCTTTTTCTATGTATACTTTTATTTTCATTTTATTTCTATTATTTTAGTATTTTTTATTGATTGTTTTATTATTTTGTCTGTTTTTAAATTTTTTTCTTGTTCTTTAACATTTTTTATTTTTGCTTTTGTTACTGGATTTTTTGGTACTGCATTACAACACATTCCTGGTTGAATAGACTTTTCAAATGTACCAATTTTTTTTGCTAGTTTGATTATTTCTTCTTTGTCATAACAGAGCAAGGGTCTTAATATTGTTATTTTTAAGTTGTATGTTTCTGCTGCCAGATTATTTAGAGTTTGTGATGCTACTTGTCCAAGATTTTCTCCAGTTATTAAATATTGATAATTTTCTTTTTCTGCTATTCTTTCTGCTATTCTGTACATTAATCTTCTGCATAAAACACAATGATATCTAAAATTTGTTTTTGTTAGTAATTCTTGATGGTTTTTTCCATGGGGAACGATGTAGAGTTTAAATTTTTTTTTGAATTGTTTTGCCAAGATTTTTATGAGTTTTTTTGTTTTTTCTAATGAGGCTTTGTCTGCTAGTGGTTGATTATCAAAATGTATAAAATCAACATTAAATTTTTCTTTTAATATTATGTAGGAAGAAACTGCAGAATCAATACCTCCTGATATTAAAGATAAAGTATTTATCATGTTTTATAAATTTCGTTAGCGATTTTAATTATTTTATCTTCATCCTTTAGATTCTTAAATATCAACTCTCCATGACTATGAACAATTATTTCATAGTTTCCTTTTTTTATTACTGAGACTATTGGGGTATTGAGGATTGTTTTGTATTTTTTTGATATTTTTTTTATGTTGAGTTTTAGCTTTTTTTTTGGTTTTACTGAATATGCTGCTTTTGTTTTGCATAATTTAAGATGAAAGTCTTTTTTTTCTTTTTTTGAACACATTTGACAGTCTGAGTATTTTTTAACTTTTATTTTTTCAAGATTATTATTCCAAATGTTGAATCTTAACAAATTCTTTTCATAGTTTTTATTTAATAGTATTTTTATTGCTTGAGTTACTTGGATGGATGATATAACTGATGCTGCTGAATTTAATATTCCAACATCTTCACATCTTTCTATGCCGGTTTTATGTTTGTATAGGCAATTGAAACATGCTTTTTTTGGTATGACATTAAAAATAACTCCCGTTGTTTTAATTACAGCTGCATGAACCCATGGAATATTTTTGGAAATGGAGTATTGGTTTATTAGGTATCTTGTTTCTAAGTTGTCGGTACAATCCAGAAT
>JAFCDD010000027.1 GCA_017609845.1 Candidatus Woesearchaeota archaeon
TGCTACATGAACCAACTTCGATGTACTTCTTTTGCCTTGGAGACCA
The DNA here is from genome assembly GCA_017609845.1 of Candidatus Woesearchaeota archaeon. Taxonomy (GTDB): domain Archaea; phylum Nanobdellota; class Nanobdellia; order SCGC-AAA011-G17; family JACPNG01; genus JAFCDD01. The sequence continues at coordinate 47 of JAFCDD010000027.1, forward strand.
TGCTTCCAGGTCATACATCTTTGAAGCTACTGTCCCTATATCTCCTGTGCAAACATTTACTATTCTATGTGGAATTTTTAGTTTTTTTAAGATGGATTCTGCATTTTTAACTAATTCTTCAAAAAATTTCCATGAATTTTCAGGTTTACAAAAGATAAATTGTTCAATTTTATTGAATTGGTGGGTTCTAAATAGTCCTTTTGTATCTATTCCATGGTGTCCTTTTTCCTTTCTAAAGCATATTGTGTATGCTACAAATTTAATTGGAAGTTTTTTTCCATTGATTAATTCTCCCATATAATATGCTGCTAATGGGTGTTCTGCGGTAGAAATGAGGAAACTGTCTTCATTTTCTATTTTATACAACACATTTTCAAATTTTTCTAAGTCTGTCACCCCTTCATATGGTTTTTGCTTTATACAACACATTTTCAAATTTTTCTAAGTCTGTCACCCCTTCATATGGTTTTTGCCTAAGCATTAATGGAGGTTCTATGTATGTGTAATCTTTTTTGATCATAAAATCTATTGCAAATCTTATCAATGCCTGATTTAATAAAGCTAAGTTTCCTTTTAGATAATAAAATCCATGTCCTGACACTTCGGCACTTTTATCAAAATCTAAAATTCCTAGTTTCTCTCCTAATTCGGCATGATTTAAAATCTTAAATGAATGTTTTTTTGGTTTTCCTCCCTTTCTTACTAATTTATTATCGTTTTCATCCTTGCCATAAGGAACAGAAGAATGCAATAAGTTTGGTAACCTCAATAAATCTTGGTTGATTATTTTTTTTAGTTTATTTTCCTTTTCTTCTAATTTTTTAATTTTGTTAGGAATGTTCTTAACTTCTTTGAGAACTTTGTTTATTGGTTTTTTTTGCTTTTTTAGTTTGTTTATCTTCAATGAAAGTTCATTTCTTTGCTTTCTTAAGGAGTCTATTTCAGATTTTAACTTTCTCCATTCCTTGTCTTTCTTTATCAAAGAATTTAAGATTGAAATCCTTTGTTTGTCTTTTCTTTTTTCCAAATCTTCTTTTACTACCTTATAGTTAGTTCTTATTAAATGTATGTCAATCATAAAAAATATATTGTGATTGTTTATATAAATCTTTTCTTTCATTTAAGAAAAAAATGAAATTATTTAGAGAAAGGTTTAAATAATTAAAGGAGATGATAAAAACTATATTTACTAAACAGAACATTTAAATATAAAGGTGCTGTTTGTTATAAAAGAAGTAAAAGGGGCGATAGGGGGAATAATGACAAAAAAAGATATTTTTGAAGTTTTTTTTAGAAGAAAGCCGGCCATGATCCTTGTGGCCTTAAGGAAGAGTACAAGGAATAGGTATGGCAGTATTTTGGCTAAAGAAGTTGATTGTACTTATTCTCATGCTGTAAAAATTTTACAAGAAATGGAAAGAGCTAAATTAGTTGACTTTGAGAAGCAAGGAAGAATTAAAGTAATAAAATTGACAGATAATGGAAACAGAGTTGCAGAGCACATAGAAAAGATAAGGGGATTTTTGTAATCTCTGTAATTTCTTTCTTTTTTCTATCATAAAGTTTATTAAAAAAGAGGTTATGTGATTATTATGGTATTTAGCAAAAGTTTTCCAAAAACCGGGGAAAAGTATCCAGTCTGGGAAGAAGTTTATCTAACTGGGGAAGAGGAAAAAGAACAGGAAGAAAGGGCCAAGGAAGAAAATATTAGGTTAATGGGTGAGTGTATTGACACCGCTAAAAAAATTATTTCTGAGAAAGGTTTTAAAGAGTACCAAACAGATGTTATTAACATGGCAATTGCTTTGTTTGAGAAGATAAGTAGCCATAGTGTTTATTGGAAAGAGAATAAAGCGAAAGAAAAATTTGATGAGAAATTCGCTAAGGAATAGGCAAATTGATTGATTCTTTTATATATTTTTAATGTTAGTAATTAGTATAAGAATATTTAAATAGTAATTAGAATTTTAAGACTTGTATGGATGCTATAGATATTAAAATTGGTCTTTTAGAAATAATCAAATTTGATCCTAGGGAGAGTTTAGCAGATATTAGGATTAATTACTCTTCTAATGAGAACAATAAGATTTCTTTGATAAGATCAAAAATGGATAATCCGGAAGAGATAACTAGAAAAATAATTAAGTATTTAAAAGACAAAGAAAGATATAAGGTGGAGGGCGATGACATATTAGATACAATTTTGATTATAAAACTGTTTAATGAGGAAAAAATAGAGGAAAAATTACAACATTTTTTTGGAAAGTATTTGGATTGTGTTAAGGAAGTGAAAAGGAAAAAAAGTCATGAAAACTATATTAACATGTTCAATAGTTTATGCAATCAAAAGATTGAATTTAAAAATAAATGAGGTGAAAAGTGAAAATTGAATTAATGCAAAAACCTAAAAATGCTACTATCATAGAGGGTTTTCCTGGTTTTGGTTTGGTAAGTACTATAGCAACAGAATTTTTAGTAAAACATCTTAATGCCAAAAGGATTGGACAAATAACTTCTAAAGATATTTTGCCTATGGCCGCAATACATAATTCTGAAGTTTTATATCCTTTAGGAATTTATTATGATGGCAAGCATAATATTGTTATTGTGCATGCATTAAGCGGGATTAAGAATCAAGAGTGGGATGTGGCTAATGTTTTACTTGATTTATCTAAACAAATAAATGCTAAAGAGATTATTAGTTTAGAGGGCGTTGGTTCTTCTGAAGGAAAATTAAGAACTTTTTATTATACAGAAGATAAGATTAAAAGGAAGAAATTAGAGGGGATTGGTTTGCTGCCATTAAAGGAAGGAATTATTATGGGAGTTACTGGCGCATTGATGTTGAAGAAACGGCCTAATTTATCTTGTATATTTGTTGAGAGCAAGGTTGGTTTGGCTGATAGTAAGGCTGCTGCTAAGGTAATTGAAGTTTTGGATTCTTATTTGGGTTTAAAGATTGACCCTCAGCCATTATTGAAAATGGCTTCGGAATTTGAAAGTAAATTAAAAAATGTTTTAAAACAGAGTAAACAGGCCTTACAAGATAAAGCTAAGAAGAATAAACATTTAGATTACTTTGGTTAAAAACTGGGCCTGGAGGGATTTGAACCCCCGACACCCTGGTCTCTCCTAAAAAACTCACTAAGAGCCAGGTGCTCTAACCAGACTGAGCTACAGGCCCGATAAGTCTATGTAATGTGGTCTATTTTTAAGCTTTTTTATTAATATTTTTCTAAAAATTATTGCTTAAAATTTTTAATCAAAAATTAAATTTTTTATTGTTGTTATTTATTGGGTATACGATATATCTTATGTCCAATATATTGCTTATCCCATATATCAGTGAACCAATGTATAGGTTAACCAATAAATTTATATAGTTTTAATGTTTTTAATATTTCGTGAAGATTAAACCATCTGAAAGGATGGGGGGGTTCTTAAGTTTCTTCATACTGCATGAACTAAATAGGAAACCGTTGTGCGGATGGGAATTGTCCACGATAATTGGCAAAAGAAAAGGGAATACATTAACTCCGGGAACAATATATCCTGCTTTAAAGAGACTAAAAGAACAAAAATTAATAAGATTAAAGCAAAAAGGAAGGAAAAAGAATTATTATTTAACAAAAAAAGGGGAAAAAGAATTAAAAGCAATGTACAAAATATTCAGACAATTATTTAAAGGGTTAAAGAATAAAATAAAGTAAGCAATGCTCAAAAGTTTTAATAAAAAGGAGGTATGAAATAATGCAAGAAGAGGTTTTGGGTTTTTTTAAAGGAATTGACAGTGATTTCTTTGTGAAGATTGAGAAAGGAAAACCTATGTTGAAGGTACAAAACGGTGTGAAAATTGGGCAACTTCACTTTGAGGATATGAGAAGTGTTGATGCATTAATTGAACAATTGGAAGTTTTAAAGAGGTTTTTCATAAACTACAATGGTTTAAGTATCATTAATGAAAAACGGGTAATTGGAAGGTTAAGTTAAGTATCTAGGGGACTTTTAATCTTCTTTAACTGTTCTTTAGAAACGTGAGTGTAGATTTGCGTTGTCGAAAGGTCTGAATGTCCCAATAGTTCCTGTATTAGTCTTATGTCTGTTCCTTCATCAAGTAAATGTGTAGCGAAACTGTGTCTTAATGTGTGTGGTGTGGCTTTTAATTTTGATTTTGCTGCTGCATTTTGTATTATTTTTTGTACATCTCTTGTCGTTAAATGCCCATTCTTTCCTGGAAAAACATATTTTTCTTCTTTATCTAATGTTGAAATGTGTTTTTTTATTAATGGGATGATTTTATTGGACAAAATAAAAAATCTGTCTTTAGAACCTTTTCCGGATCTTACCCATCCTTCGTTTTTTTCTAAATCCAAATCTTCTAATTTTAGCGTTACAAGCTCTGAAACTCTAAGTCCAGATGAATATAGAATTTGAATCATAAGTTTTGATTTTAAATTTTTGGCATTGCTAATAAGTTTTGATATTTCTTTTTTTGCTAATACTTTTGGTATTGATTTGGGTATTTTTGGGGATTTGAGGTTAACAATGTCTTTTTTTAATATTTCCTTGTAGAAGAATTTTAAAGCTGAAATTTTTAACGATATTGATCTTGGTTTTAGATTTTGGTTTGAGATTAAATTGGCTAAATAATCCCTTATATCTTGTTCTTTTATTTTATCTGTTGGCTTTTTAATATGGTTTAGAAATAAACGATTATGCATTAAATAAGTCTTTATTGTTTCTTTAGAAAATCCTCTTAATTTTAGTTCTGTTTCTAGTTTTTTAAAGATAATGATCACCTCTTTCTTTGATTTTGTTTATGCTCTTAATGGGTCTCTTCTGGGAACTGCTTCTTCATCTGATACAATACGTTGTAAACCTCTTGATTTATCACTAAGTACAGTAAGATTGGGGATATACACCCTTTCTTCTGGCTTTTCCTCAATAGGAACCCTTTTGAATCCTTGTAGTGCAGTATTGTTATATTGTTCTTGATTTCTGGCCAATTTGTAAATCATTTGTTCTTCTATTGTTATCATTCTTCTTCTCCTTGATTCTTTCTTAAAACTTGATCTAAGTGGTATCCGTGAGCTGATCCTCTGCATATACAAACACCGCCTTCCCTGGCCTCCATATTTGCGCGTGCTTCATCGATAAGTTCCTGTTCTTGTGCAGGTGTCAATTCATCTATAGAATCTCCGTCCATCATTTTAATCAACTTATCTTCCTCTGATTTTCCTCTGCTTGTATTTGTTATTGGTTGTATTGGTGGGGCAGTACTTGTTTGTCCATACATTGGATTGTCTGATTCTCTGGGTGGTTGTCTTTCTCCTTCTTTATAATTGTGTGGATCCTTTGTTACCCTCATACCTTTTATCTCATATTGGTAGTTATACATTTTTATTTTCCTCCTTAATATGTATATTTCTATATCTTACAGCAAAAGAACCCCCAATATTGTTTTAAATAAGCTATTTCATATATAAATGTTTCGGATAATGTACCTTATGCGCACTATAAGTTTTGGTGTCCTCTGTTTCTTAAATAATCCCATTGATAGGCCATTATAAGATATTTTATTATTTTTA
>JAFCDD010000002.1 GCA_017609845.1 Candidatus Woesearchaeota archaeon
TATGAAATTTATTTTAATATTTATTTTATGTAGTAGTTTGATCTTAGCATTAGAACTAACAGAAGTAATGTATAATCCAAGTCAGGATCAAGGAAATGATAAGGATTTAGAATGGATTGAGTTTTATTCTGAAGATGAAATCAATTTAGGAGATTATTATTTTTATAATAATAAATTAGAAAATAAGACTGTTAAGGATTACTTTATTATAACAAGAAATAAGAATGAATTTTCAGATTATTATAAGGAAAATATAACATTAATAGAAGCGAAGTTTATTTTAAGCAATGAGGGAGGTTATATTAATTTAAGTTCTGGCAAAGATTATATTCTAAATTATAACAATGATTTGGCTAATGGAAATGGGAAGAGTTTGGTTCTATATGGGGGAAATTTTTATGAGAGTTTAGATTTTGGTGGAAGTCCTGGAATGGAAAACCCAATTAATAAATTAAAAGAGTATAAAATTTTAATTAATGAATTTATGCCTAATCCTGAAGGCAAGGATAATGGGGGCAGGGGGGAATGGGTTGAATTATATAATCCAAATAATAAAGATTTAGATTTGTATGGTTATTATGTTTCTGATTTAAAAGATAAAAAAGTTTATATTACGAGTGTAAGCGGCGGAACTGAGATTAAAGCTAATGGTTTTCTTGTAATTTACTTTAAGGGTGTTACTTTATTGAATAATGATGGTGATGAAATAAAATTAAAGGTTAAAAACGTTATAATAGATAAAGTAAGTTATGATCATAGTAAAGAGGGGCTTTCTTGGAGTAAAATGGACGATGAATGGATCAAAACTTTTCCGAGTGATGGAGAAGAAAATAGTAAGAAAGAAGTCAAAGAGGATTCTCTGTTGAAGATAGAAAATATTTATCTTGGAAATGATAATAAAGCCCAATTTGGGGACACTATTGGAGTTAGAATACATTATTATAAAGGAGATACTGAGAAGAAGTCAATAAGTTTGTATATTGAAAATCTTAGTTATAGAACTAAGTTTAATGTGGATCATAAATTTATAAATTATAGCTTTACTTTGCCATTGAAGATAGATAGTAATTGTAATAACAAAACTAAAGATGGTTACTATACTGTTATTTTAGAGGGTTTGGGCAAAAGGGACGGTAAAACAGTAAGAATAGAGGGAAATAATAAAGATTTTTGTGAGAAGGTAGAAATTAAAAAGTACATCAACAATACCGAAACAATTTTAAATAAAGGATGCGGAGAAAAAATAATATATGAAGATAAAGGCATTAAAGCAAAAAGATATGCTTTATTGTTTTTTTGTAGCATTTTGGTTTTAGTTATAATCGTCCAATTTAAAAATGAAAGATAGGTTTTTATTAAGGGTTGTGATAGAGATACTTGGTTCTCCAAAAGAGCATGTTGAAAAGACCATGGGCATGGTTATTGAGAAATTTAAAGAGGAGTATGATGTTAAGAAAGAAAAATTACATAAGGCAGAACAAATAAAACAATTTTGGAATACTTTTGTTGAATTTGAGGTTGAAATTGATAAAATAGAAAAGATTATCGATATTAGTTTTAATTATCTTCCTTCCTCAATAGAAGTTATTGAGCCTTCTCATATTAATATTAAAAATCAAGAATTTTCCAACATATTTAATGATCTTTTAGCTAAATTACATAATTATGATATGTTCTTAAAAAATTTAAGAGCTGAAAATGTGTTATTGAAAAAACAAATAAAGGAATAATTACCTTTTTATTTTTGAAATATAATCTTTATATGTTCTTGGTTTTGATTTGTTTAATAAAAGGGAAATCACAATTATAATCAAGATTATTATTATAAATAATAATAGGGTTGGATTCTTCTTTTTTTCTTTTTCTTTTGTTTCTTTGGTAAGATTTATTGGCATTATGTTCTTGAAAATATCTTCGCCTTCTTGTTCTTGTCCTAAATCTATTTCTTCTTTTTCCAGTTCTATTTTTTCTTCTGAAGTAAAGGTTAGAGATATTGAAAATTGATCTTTATGACCTTCTGAAGATTCTACTATTAAGTCCCCATCATAGAATTCTTTGGCATTTTTCTCTTTGTTTATCCAGATTATTTGTTCCTGTTCTTCTAAGTAATTCATCTTATCTAAGTTTGTTATATTTAATGTTATTATCTCTTTTAGGTTCCCTGTTAGGGAAAATGAAATATTTTCTAGTGTCTTGTTTACTTCATTTTTTACTATTATTGTTGCTTTAAGTGATTGGTCTTTGTTTAAGGTTTTTTTTAGTTCTTGTGATGAAGAAATAAATCTCAATTCTCCTGTTTCTTGTGTCTCTTGTTTTTCTTGTGTCTGATTTTCTTGTGTTATTTTTTATTTCTATTGTGGTTTCTTTTATTTCTTTATCTTTAAGTGTTGTATAAAGATAAAAATAATTTGTTTGTTGTGGTTGTATTGTTATTGTTGTTCTAGAAGGATAAGCAAAATCTACATTTTCGTGTATACTTAAGATTACTTCTTGGTTTCCATTGTTTTTTAAATATATTTTAAAGTAAGGATTGTTTTCTTCTGTGTCGAGTTTTATAAAACCAGGATTAATTGTAATGGCTGAATAATTAACTTCTTTTATATTAAATTTTTTTTCAAATGTTTTTTCTGTTAAGATACCATCTATTAGATATTTTGTCTTTATATTGAGTGAGTGTTCTCCGGTGGTTAGTTCTGGTAATTCTATATATGCATAATAAATTTCATTTATTTTGTTTAGTATTATTGGGGTTTTTGTGTCGTCAATGTAAAAGTTTGATGGTGATAGGGTTTCGAAGGGTTCTTCTATGATGGAAATATTGGCTTGAAGTGTTTCTTTATTTGTTAATTCATCTTTTATTAAAGAAATATCTATCTGGGCGTAACTAAATCCTGACAATATTATAGCTATTAGAATAAAAAGTAACCATCTCATTTCTTTAAAAGTTTTTTTGCTTCTTTGATTGATTTATCTAATTCTTGATCTATTTTTGAAGATCTTTTTTGAAAGGTTGTTGTTGGTTTGGGTTTTGATTTGAATAAACTTAATTTCCGTTTCTTTTGTTCTGTTGGTTTTTTTAGTGGGGCTAATTGACCAAACTGGTTTGTTTGGAATATAGGTTTCTTTTTCTTTTCTTTTGGTTTCTTAAATGCATAATAATAATAAAAGATTCCTCCTATGAAAAGAATTAAGATTATGATTATCCACCATGGAAATTTCTTTCTTTCTGGTTCAGAATCTGGAATCGTCCCTTCTTCTGTTTCTTCCGCTGTTTCTTCTTCATCAGTTTCATCATCGTCTCCAGAATAATCACATCCTGGATCATCTAAATCAACCAAACCATCCCCATCATTATCTATTTCATCTGAACATTCTGTTGTAATTGGTTCTTCTTCAGTTGTTTCTTCACAATCTGAAGGGCAATTATCATAATTTTCCCCAAAATCACATTTAAAGTCAAAATCGCATATTGTTGATGGGCTAAGACAATCCGAAGGGCAATTATCATAATTTTCTCCTAAGTCTGTTTCACAGTTAAGATCAAAGTCACAAATGTCTCCTCCACAGTCTTCTGGGCAGAGTGTTTCATCTTCATCAATTCCACAAATATCATCTCCACAATAACCGGTAATGGAAACGTCTGGCAATGCATACAATGCAATTGCTGTATTAGATACTGTATTGAACGAGCCGTCGTCTTTTTGTTGTTTTTTTAACCAATCCACTGCTTCTGCTAATTTTTCTTGTTCTGTTGAATCTGTTAAGACTAATATTGCAAAAGAAGTTGCATAAACATCATTATCGAAACTTCCGTCTGTTTTTTGTAATTTTATTAAATCATCCAAATAAGATTGTTTTTGTGTTATTAAGTAATTAATACTGGAGTGTAATGGGTTATTTGAACGATAGTTTTGAGTTAAGTAAAATGATGTATCAATATTGCTGTTAATTTGTTTTAATGCCCATGCCGCATATAATGTAGAATCATAGTCACATGATGACCTATAAGATTGCCCAAAACAACCATTTGATATTGTAACCATACTTACTGGTCCGCTTGCTTCATGTGTTAAGTAATAATTATTTCCTTCTTGGTAAAGTAATGATATTGTTGAGCTACTTGACAAAGAAGAGCAATCAACTTCTAATGTTAATGAAGGATTTGCATTAATGATATTTTTTTCTAAACAAAGATTAATGTCATAAAATGTTGTTCCTCCACATTCTGGAAATTTCCCTTCTTCAACCTTAATTTGTTTTTCTAATTCTTGTTGATTTTTAATATATTTTACATTACATGTTCCTGAACCGGTTGTGATTACTTGGAGTAACCATTTTCCATTTAAATTAGCAGAAGATTGGGCATTTTTAAACCAAGATTCTATGTTTGAAGTATCATATGTCGCTGTATTAAATGCAATAAATGCCAGTGCTGTATCTTTTACCTTACATGTGCTTTTTGGAAAACAGTTTTGTGCATTTTCCTGAGATGAAAGATATTCAATTGATTTGTCTACTTCACTCATTACATTCGCTTTATCTAAGGCCAGAATTGCAAGAGAGGTATCAATAATTTGGCTATTAAAGTTTCCTTCTGAAGACTTTGATGTTAACCAAGAGTATGCTTTTGATGCATCAAAATCTGCTAATATAGAACTAGAAAATATAATTGTTGCTATGAATATTAAAAATAAGGTCTTTTTCATTTTACCCCTTTTTAAATCAATAAAAGTAGATAATCATTTAAATAGGTTTCTATTACCTTATAATATGTTTAGCAAAATAAAGGGCGTAAAATTTTTTTCTAAAGGCAAGAGGGGTTATATCTATGTTGGCTTGTTAAACAATAAAAAAGTTTCAATTAAGGTAAAAAATCCGGAGAGTAAGGCTGTTAACAGAATAAAAAATGAAGCTTATTGGCTTAAAATACTTAATAAAAAAGGTATTGGACCAAAATTTTTATGGTACAAAGATAACATATTAATTTACAAATTTGTAGAAGGAGAATTTATTATTGATTGGATAATTAAACATAATAAAACTCAAATTAAAAGGATCTTAAAACTTGTTTTTTTGGATTGCAGGGAACTTGACAAACTTAATGTGGATAAAGAAGAGATGCATAAACCAGTAAAGCATATCCTTGTAAAGAATAAACCTGTTTTGATAGACTTTGAGAGAACTAAAAAAAGCAAGAAGCCAAAGAATGTCACTCAATTTTGTCAGTTTTTACTTTCTAGAAATTTAAGTAAAATTCTAAAAGAAAAAGGATTTACATTTAATAGAAGAAATGTAATTAATCTTTTAAAGAAATATAAAAAATCTTATTCAGAAAAAGAATTTAACCTGATCATTAAATATTTTCTAGGTTAAGGTATTGTTCTGTATTTTGTGTTTAGTAATGCCCATTCTAAAAATAAGAGTAATAAGGCTATTGTCATAAACAATAAAGTTAAATCTATTGTAAGAAGTTCTGCAGTTGATTTACTAATTTTTCTATATGCTTCTTTTAAAGATATTTCGTCTGTTGCCCGAAAATATTCTCCTCCAGTATTAAAAGATATTGTTTTTAATGTGTCTTCATCCAAAGATAACCGAATTTTTTCTTTTGTTTCCGGAAGAGTTCCTCCCTCAATAGTTGCCATTCCAATCGTGTAAATTAATGTTTCTGTTTTTATTGCATAACCAACTGCCTCCCTTGGATCTATACCGATGTTACTCCTTCCATCTGTCAATAAAATTATTACCTTGGATTTTTCTTCATTTGTTAGTAAGTTTGTAGATGTTATGATTGCTTCTCCTAAATCTGTTCCGCCAACTTTTTTAATTTCTATCTTAGAGATTTTTTCTTTTACTTTACCTAAATCTGTTGTTATATCTTGCTCTATAAAACTAGTGCCTGAAAAGGAAATTACTCCCAGACTTGTTTCAGAAGATAAACTGTTTACAAAAGATATAGCTTCTAGCTTTGCTGCTTCTAATCTTGAAGGTTCAAAATCTTCTGCAGTCATACTTGATGATGCATCTATTGCCAAAACAAAGCTAAATTCATTACTATTACCTATATAAGTTATTGTTATTCCTGCTAATGCCAGGGTAGCAAAAATTAATGTAAAAATTCTTAAAGAAAGCATTACTGTGTTTTGAGAGAGAATTTGTTTTCCGGTAACTCTTGATATTGCGTCAAAGTTGGCAAATTTTAATGCTTTTCTTTTTACGTGTTTTAAGGTGAATATGTGAACAATTACTAATAGGATTATACTTACTAAAAACCATAAATATTCTGGATTTCTAAAAATTATCTCCATTTAGTTCGCCTCTTCCTAAATAAGTCGGTGATTGGTTCTATAAATGGTTTATCTGTCCTTAATTCTACATAGTCTGCTTCTGTAGTATTTAATAATTCTTTAAAATGTTCTGTTTGTTTTAGCACATAAGTTTCATATTTTTCTTTTATTTTTTTGGGATCAATTATTATTTGTCTATCTGATTTTGGATCTGAAAGAGTTATGTTAAAGCTGTCTTCGGGTAAGACATAATCTCTTTGGTCTCTGACGATTAATAAAATTATGTCAAACATGGATAAAGCTGTTTTTAAGTAATCTAACCATTTTTCCTTTAAACCAAGAAAATCTGAAACTATCATTACTACTGAATTTTTAGGAAGAAAGGATTCAATAAATCCAACTGCCTTAATAAAATCAAAATTTCCTCCATGATTATTTGGATTTACTATTTCTTTAGCAAAAATATAAAACGTATTCCTGTTTTTTGAAGGGTTTGTTTTAGATAGTGGCTTATCATTAAATAAACAGAAACCGACTTTATCTCCTGTGTGTAAGACCATGTATAGCAATGACGCTACAAGTTCTGCTGAATATTCGTTTTTTAATTTATCTGCTGAACCAAAGATCATATTTGAACTTACATCTACAAGAAAAAAAACATTAAGATTACGTTCTTCTTCATATTCCTTAACAAGAAGTTCATTTGTTCTTGCACTTGCCTTCCAATCAATTTTTGATGCATCATCATCTTTTGAATATGCTCTATAATCAGAAAAATCTAATCCAAATCCCCTAAATACGCTTTTATAATTTCCTAGAACTGTTGTTTTAACGTTTTTTCTAGCTATTATTTCTAATTTTCTTATTAATGGTGTTAAATCTACTTTTAATTTTTCTTTTGCCATTATTAAGGGATGGGGGTCTTAGCAAGAATTTCAGAGATTATCTGGTCTGTCTTTATGTTTTCTGCTTGTCCTTCATAGTTTAATAATATTCTGTGTCTTAAAACACTTGGCGCAACATTTTTTATGTTCTGTGGAGTAACATAACTCTTACCTTGCATTAAAGCATCTGCTTTTGAAGCTATGAATAAACTTATTGATGCTCTTGGAGATCCTCCATACATTATATACCTGCCAAGTTTTAGATTCTTTGGTTTCCTTGTTATATTTACTATGTTTGTTATGTACTCTTCTATTTCCTTGCTTAAGTATACTTTTTTAGTAATTTCTTGCAGATGTAAAATTAAGGAAGAACTTATAACGCTTTTAATGTCATAATCTTCAAATTTTCTTAGTGTGATATTCTGATTCAATATTTTTTGTTCTTCTTTCATGGTTGGATAACCCATAAAACTTTTAAATAGAAATCTGTCTATTTGTGCTTCTGGTAAAGGGTAAACCCCTTCTGATTCTATTGGGTTCATTGTTGCCATAACAAAAAAGGGTTCTTGTAATGGATAGGTCTTTTTACCTATTGTTACTTGTTTTTCTTGCATTGCTTCCAACATAGCAGATTGCGTTTTTGGAGAGCTTCTATTAATTTCATCAGCTAGAATAAAGTTAGAGAATATTGGCCCCTTGTGCGTTGTAAATCCTTTTTTTGGATCGTATGCTGTTATTCCAACTATGTCTGTTGGTAGTAGATCTATTGTAAATTGTATTCTTGAAAAAGTGCAACCGGTTGCTTTTGCCAATGCTCTGATAAGCAAAGTTTTTGCTATTCCCGGAACTCCTTCTACTAATACGTGACCATTCGCTAATATTGCTCTTATTAAAGAATCAGTTATTTCTTCTTGACCAACTATTATCTTAGCTATTTCTTTTTTTAATCGTTTGAGCAAAAGATTATATTTTTTTATCTCTTTTTTGTCTAGTTCACCCCTTTTCATTGGTTGTTTTTAATAGAATTTTGTTTAAATAGTTTACGCATTACTTTGAAATAGTATTTATAATTTAGCTAAATAATCAATATCTTGTTTTTCAAATTGTAATTCTTCTTGTAATTTTCTGTCTTGTTTTAATACTGTTTTTAGGTATGGTAATTCTGCTATGATTCTTTTTTTTGATGTGTGTGTTTTTGATGCTATTTTTGATGCTATTATTGACTTTCTTTTATTTACTAGGCCCCATAACCTAAAATTTTGTTTTGGTGATCTTCTTGTTTTTTTGTATGTTATTTTTTCCGGATTCTTTTGTTGTTTTGATGTTGAGACTCCTGCAGAAAGTGATATTGATATGTAATGTAATAGTCTCCAATATTGTTGTCTTCTGATTCTTCCATAAAAAATATCTGCTTTTGAGAGGTGATTATAAGCGTTAATTAAATCTTGACCTTTGTATTCTCTTGGCAAATTTTCTTCAATCCAATAAAATAAAGCGTTGTCATTACTAAAAACTATTGGGAGTGGACTTGCCCTAGAAAAATCCATTAAATCTTGAGAGACAGTTTCTAAAGATTCTAATGCTATTTTTGCTTCCTTATTTTTAAAAATTTTAATTAATGTCTGATTGATTTCTTCTTTTTTGTCCCTTGTTGATAAATTTTCTATAATATCTCTTTTTAGTTCTTTATTTGTTACTAAAGTTTGTAAGTCTATTATTGCTGCTCTTAAATCTCCAGAAGCATATCTTGATAATAATCTTAAATCTTCTTCTCTATATTTTATGTTTTCTTTTTCTGATATTTCTTTTAAAAATTCAAATATTTGTTGTGGGGTGTGCGGAAGGAATAGTTCTAATCTGCATTTTTTCTTAAGGGGATCTAATTTTTCTTTATCCAAGTTGTTTGCTGTCAAGAAAATGGGAAAATTTGTTTCTTCTATTATCTTTATTATTGTTTGGATTGCTCCTCTGTCTTTTCTGGATAATCCATCTACTTCATCTATTAGAATTATTTTTCCTTTTTTGAATAAGGAAAATTGTTTTGTTGCATTTCCCAACAAGTTAATTATTGATTCTTTGTTTCTAAAATGGCTGGCGTTTAATTCATATATCTCATAATTTAATTCTTTTGCGAGCGCGTAAATTGCAGATGTTTTTCCACATCCTGAAGGTCCTTCTATTAATATTGCTTTATTTGTTTGTTTCCTGAAATTTAATATAAAATCCTTTAATGTATTCGCTGGTTTGTTCTTTAATTCATTAATTCCTTTTGGTTGATATTTTTCTGTCCAAAGCATTTTTCTTAAAAAATTTTATTATATTCTTATTAAACTTGGGATACATCTTATTGGCTATTGGCCAAACTTCATTTTCTTCTTCTGATTTTAATTCTTCCTTTAGAAGTTTATTAAATTGTGATTTTCCGTATAAGTTTTCTATTACTTTTCTTTCTACTAAGCATAATGGGACGTGGGCTTTAAAAAATATATCTTTATCTGGGTATAATTCAATTAAACTCTCTATTAGTTTTCTGCTTTTTGCTTCGTTTTGAACAAATAAAATATGTATTAGTTCATGGATTAATTGGTGTTTTATTTGTTCTAAATTATCATTTATTTTAATTGTTAATGGGTGGGATAATGCTTCATAACCCATATGTTTAACAATAAAGCATGTTGTATCGGATTTAAATTTTAAAGAACAAACTTTTTCTATTTCCTTTATTATTATTTTTTCTTGTTTTTTCCAATAATCTTTTATTTTTTTTATGTAAAGTTTGGACTCTATTATTTGGTCTTCATGATATGGCATTAGACTCATCAAAGTAAGCATACGGTCATATGGGAGCGAATATCTAAAATGAACTTTCATTTTCTAATAAAATTTGCAAGAAGTGCTTCTAATTGAACAAATTCATCTGAACCTTCAACCATCCTGAATTCAATTTCTCCGCACTTATCAATAAGATGTACTTTTGTTTGGTCCTCTATGTTTAAGTTCCATATTTCTTTTTGTATTTGTTTTATTATTTCTAAACCAGACATACTATGTTTTAGCATCGTTGTTAATAACTTTTTTCTTGCTGTTATAAAGTCTCCTTTAATTGCCACATCTAGTATTTCTTTAATTTCTTTTGGTTGCGCTGCAGAAACAATTTCATAAATTAATTCGTAGTTTATGTTTTTATTTACTGATGCGCAACTTTGCAGAATATTTTCTGCTCTCCTTACATCTCCTGCAGAAATTTCGTATATTGCATCAAAGGCTTTTTTTTCTATTTTTAATTTTTCTTTTTTTTCTATATCCTTTACTATTACTGTTAATTGTTCTTTTGTCATTGGTTTAAATTTAAATACTGCACACCTTGATTGTATTGGGTCGATTATTTTTGATATAAAATTACAAGAGAGTATGAATCTTACTGTATTGGAATATGTTTCCATTGTTCTTCTTAGTGCTTGTTGTGCTTCCCTTGTTAATGCATCTGCTTCATCTAAGAATATTATTTTTGGTATTCTTGTATTTATCGATCTTGTTCTTGCAAAATCCTTTACTTCGTTTCTTATTACATCTATCCCTCTTGAATCTGATGCATTTAGTTCCAGAAAGTTTTGTTTCCAACCCTCTCCGAATAATGTTCTTGCTACTATTAAGGCTAAGGTTGATTTTCCTATTCCTGCTGAACCAGCATAAAGTTGATGAGGTAAATTTTCTTGTTCTACAAAAGCTTTTACTCTTTTTACTATGTGTTCCTGTCCAACGAATTCATTAAATTTTTGTGGTCTATATTTTTCTATCCAAAGCATAGAGAGGGTATGTTTGCTTAAATTAAATAGGTTTTATATAGTCTAAAATATATATTAGAATAGAAAAAAGAAAATTATATAAATAAGGATATTCTAACCATTTTTATGAAAATAGAAAAAGGCATCATTATTTCTATTATTGTATAGTTATGCCTATTTTGTTGGTGTTCTCAATGGCAAAATTTTTATACTATCGGAGGTTAGTAAGGAAAGATGTATGATTTTAATAAAATAGAAGACGATGTTTCTAAATTTTGGGAAAAGAATAAAATATATGAGAAATTTAAAGAAAAAAATGTAAAAGAGTTTTATTTTCTCGATGGCCCCCCTTATACAACAGGAAAAATACATGTTGGGCATGCATGGAATAAAGCAATGAAAGATTTCTTTATAAGAACGAAGACTATGAAAGGTTTTAAGGTACTGGATCAGCCTGGTTTTGATATGCACGGTTTACCTATTGAGGTTCAGGTTGAGAAAGATTTAGGTATTAAGGATAAAAAGGAGATAATTAATGAGGTTGGTTTAAAGAAGTTTATTGAATTATGTAGAAAGTTTGCCTTGGACCAGATGCGTCCTATGATTGAAGATTTTAAAAAAATTGGTATTTGGATGGATTGGGACAATCCTTACATGACTATAAAAAATAGTTATATTGAAGGTGTATGGTGGGCTTTAAAGAAAGCAAATGACAATGGTTTTTTGTACAAAGGAAAAAAATCATTAACTTGGTGTCCTAGGTGTGCTACTGCTTTGGCCAAGCATGAGTTAGAATATGAAAATGTAACTGATGATTCTATTTTTGTTAAATTTAAAGTTAAAGGGAAAGAGAATGAATATTTGATAATATGGACTACTACTCCTTGGACTATTGCATTTAATCTTGCAGTTATGGTTAATCCAAGTTTAGATTATGTAAAAGCCAACGTTGGTGGCGAAGTTTGGATTGTTGCTAAAGCATTGGCTGCTTCTGTAATACAGGCTGTTGCGAATAAAAAGTTTGAAGTTATGGAAGAATTTAAGGGGGAAAAATTAAAAGGACTGGAGTATGAACATCCTTGGGCTAAAAGAATAACAAAATTAGGGAAATTAAAAGAAAAATATCCCAATGTTTTTACTGTTGTTTTATCCACTGAGTATGTTGATGTTAGTTCTGGTACTGGGTTGGTTCATTGTGCTCCGGGTTGCGGTCCAGAAGATTTTGAAATTGGTAGAAAAAATGGTCTTCCTGCCTTTAATGAAATAGATGATAATGGTTATTTTCCAGAAGATTTTGGAGAATTTTCTGGCTTAAGGGCCAGAACAAATGATAATAAATTCATTGAAGTATTAAAAAAAGATGGTGTTTTGATTGAAACAACTAGAGTTGAACACGAATATGCTCATTGTTGGAGATGTCACACTGGAGTTGTTTTTAGAGCAACAGATCAATGGTTCCTGGCTGTTGGAAAATTAAGAGATGATATGTTAAAAGAAAATGAAAAAATTGTTTGGGTTCCTGATTGGGCAGGAAATAGGTGGTTTAAATCTTGGTTAACTAACTTACAAGACTGGTGCATTTCTAGACAGAGATTTTGGGGTGTTCCTTTGCCAATATGGGAATGTGAATGTGGAAATAGAATTTTAATAGAAAGTCAAAATGAATTAAAAGAAAAGACTGGAGTTGAATTAGAAGATTTACATCGACCCTGGATAGATGAGGTTAAAATTAAATGTGATAAATGCGGTAAAGATACTTCTAGAATAGAAGACGTATTGGATGTTTGGCTTGATTCTGGAGCTTCTCCTTGGGCTACCATGGGCTATCCTACTGACAAGAGATATGAGAAATTTTGGGCAGCAGATTTTATTCTAGAGGGAAAGGATCAAATTAGGGGATGGTTTAATTCCTTGTTATCTTTATCTATGGTTTCCATGAAAAAGGCTTCTTATAAGGCTGTGTATATGCACGGGTTTATTCAAGATGCACAAGGAAGAAAGATGTCTAAATCATTAAAGAATATAATCTCTCCTTATGAAGTTTTAGAAGGTTATGGTGCGGATACAATGAGATATTATATGATTGGTGGTTCTAAACCTGGTTTGGATATTAATTACAATTTTGAAGATATGAAGATTAAATATAGAAATTTATCTGTTTTGTGGAATTTACATAAGTTTTTAATTGATCAATGTAAATATCTAAGATTAAATCCTAAAGAAATTGATAAAATAGATTTATCTTTGGAATCAAGATATATTTTATCTAAATTAAATTCAAATATTAAAAAAATTAATGAATTATTTGAAAATTATCACTTAGATTTAATTCCGGATTTTATCGAGGAGATATTTTTGGAGTTAAGTAGAAGTTATATCCAATTGATAAGAGAAAAATTAAATTATGGTAATGATGAAGATAAGTTAGAAATTGTTTCTGTTATTTATACTGTTTTAATGGGTGTTCTAAAATTATTTGCTCCTATTGCTCCTTTTATAACAGAAAGCATTTATCATAATTTAAAAGATGAATTTAAATTAAAAATGGAAAGTATACATTTGTTTGATTATCCTCAAGAAAGATCTAAGATGATTAACAATGATATAGAAAAAAGTTTCGAATTAATGAAGGTTGTTATCCAAGAGATTTTATCTAAAAGGGGAGACATTGGTTTTGGGATAAGGTGGCCACTTCCGAAGGCAGTTATTACTGTAGAAGAACCTGATAAAGTTAAGAGGATGATGGAATTAATAAAGATTCAGACTAACATAAAAGAAATTGATGTTAAGGGAGGCAAATTTAATGTAGAATTAGATAAAAATTTAACAAAGGGGTTGGAGCAAGAAGGTTATTCAAGAGAAGTTATGAGAAGGATACAAAATATGAGGAAAAAGGAAAAACTAGTTAAGGAAAATGAAATTGAATTATTTATTGATTCTGATTATGATCTAAGCAACTTTAAAAAAGAGATTATGAAAAAGGTTGGTGCTGTTTCTCTTGTTTTTGGAGAGAGTAAAGGTAGCAAAAAATCTTTAGAAAAGATAAAAGGTAAGGAATTTGATATTAGTTTTAATATTGTTAATTAATTTGATACTCTAATTTTTTGATTAATCCTAGCCCACATTCTCTTAATTTGGATAATAATTCTCCTTCTTGTTCTCCTTTTAATGGAGACAATCCGATATTTTCTGCAGATTCGTATAACAATCTTAATGCTTTTCCATCATTAAACATCTTACTTATTTCTTCTAATTCTATTATTATCCTCTGAGCCATATCTGATAGGCTTCTTTATCAATGAACCTTTCTTGCTCTTCTTCTCCTTTGATTATATAAAGTGGAGGATCTTCTAGTTTGCCCACATTCATATAATTACATCCATTTAAGATCCATTTTATTGAGAAACTCCATTGATCATCAACTTCTTCTTCTAAATTGGGTATTAGTGGTAAGTCTAGTTTCATCTCCATTCCCTTTTTATGCGAACCGACCAGTAAACTAACAAGCATCTTATTATCTCCTTAAAGTGATTACAATACTTTATAAATACCTTTATATACTTTTTCATATTGTTTATAAATATAATAGTATAGGGGGGTTAAAAATAGCAAAAAAAACATCTAAAAAAGAAATAAAATTACAAAATATCGTTGCTACTACTTCTTTAGATAGGGATATTCCTTTAATAAAGCTTGCAGAAACATTACCAAATACTGAATATAATCCTGAACAATTTCCTGGTTTAGTTATGAGAATTAAAGATCCTAAGACCAGTGCGTTGATATTTAGCTCTGGGAATGTTGTTTGTACTGGTGCTAAATCTATGAAAAAGGTTAGAGAGTCTATTAGAGCGATTATTAAGAACATTGAAAAAATAAAAATTAGGATTAAAGAGGATAAGGTTTTGAAAGGTATTAAAGTACAAAACATGGTGGCTTCCGGCAGTATTGGTATGGATCTTAATCTGAATTCATTAGCCATGAAGTTAGAAAATACAGAATATGAACCCGAACAATTTCCGGGACTGGTGTATAAATTGGCAGGTACAAGGGCAACCTTTCTATTATTTAGCAATGGTAAGATCGTTTGTACGGGTACAAGATCTGAGAAAAAATTACATGAAGCTGTTGATCAATTAGTGGTTAATTTAAAAAAGCTAAAGTAAATCCTTTATTTTATATTGTATTTTACATATAAGTTTATAACATAATAAGATATTAGTTCTAAAATGGTGGAGGCTCAAGACCAAATAGATAAATTTCAAGAATTTATTAGTTCTGAGTACAAAAAAGAGTTGAATAGGCTAGTTAATTTGGGGTTGAGTTCTTTAGTTATTGATTTTAATGAATTGGTATTGTTTGATCATGAATTGGCTGAGCAATTATTGCAGGAGCCGGAGGATAGTCTAAAAGCTGCGGAGATAGCTATAGATAATTTAGATTTACCAAGAAAGAATTTTAGGGTGAGGTTTCATAATTTACCAAAGACTCAACAAGTTCAAATAAGGAATATTAGGAGTGAACATTTAAATAAACTTGTTAGTTTTGAAGCTATAGTGAGGCAAAGTTCTGATGTTAGGCCACAAGTAACTCAGGCTAAGTTTGAATGTCCTAGTTGCGGGAATACAATTACAATATTGCAAATTGATACAAAATTTAAAGAACCTACAAGATGTAGTTGCGGAAAAAGAGGGAGATTTAGACTAATACATAAGAGTTTGGTTGACGCTCAAAGATTGGTAGTTGAAGAGGCCCCTGAAACTTTAGAGGGAGGAGAACAACCAAAAAGGATATCTGTGTTCTTAAAAGAAGATTTAGTAGAACCAAGGATGGAGAAGAAAACTACTCCTGGAAGCAAAATCATGGTTATTGGAATTTTAAAAGAAGTTCCTGTTTATTTGAAGACTGGTGCACAATCCATAAGGTTTGATCTGATGATAGAATCAAATTTTATTGAACCCATGGAACAAACTTTTGAAGATATTGATATAAGTGACGAAGATAAACTGGCAATAAAAACTTTAGCCAAAGATCCCAGAATTTATGAAAAACTAGTTATGAGTATTGCCCCTTCTATCTGGGGGCATAATAAAGTAAAGGAAGCTTTAGTTTTTCAGATGATGGGGGGAGTAAAAAAAGTGAGGGAAGATGGTACTAGGACTAGGGGGGATATGCATATTTTGTTGGTTGGTGATCCCGGTTCTGGGAAATCACAATTATTGCAATTTATTTCTAAGGCTGCTCCTAAAGCAAGATATGTTTCTGGAAAGGGTGCAAGTTCTGCTGGTTTAACTGCCACAGTTGTTAGGGATGAATTTTTAAGGGGGTGGGCATTGGAAGCTGGAACTTTGGTATTGAGTAACTTCGGAGTTGCATGTCTGGATGAATTGGACAAAATGCCCCACGAAGATACTGCTGCGTTGCACGAGGCCCTAGAGCAACAAACCGTCACTATTGCAAAAGCTAATATTCAAGCTACATTAAGGGCTGAAACCACTGTGTTGGCTGCTGCAAATCCTAAATTAGGCAGATTTGATCCTTACCAGCCCATCGCTCAACAAATAGATATGCCTCCAACTTTAATCAATAGATTTGATTTAATTTTTCCAATCAGGGATTTACCAGATAAAGATAAAGATGCAAGGATTGCTGAACACGTCCTGAGAATTCAGCAGGAGCCATCCAAGTTAGAATCTGTGATTCCTGGAGATTTATTGAAAAAGTACGTATCATATGTTAAACAGAAAATAAATCCAAAATTAAGTGACTCTGCTATCAATGAAATAAAAAAATTCTATGTTAATTTAAGGAATAGTGGTTCTGCTAGTGAAGATGAGATAAAACCAATTCCAATTAGTGCGAGACAATTGGAGGCCTTAGTTAGGTTGGCTGAATCTAGTGCTAAGATAAGATTAGCTAAGACTGTTTCTAAACAGGATGCTAAAAGAGCTATAGATTTGTTAAAACATTGTTTAATGCAAGTTGGATTTGATTATGAAACCGGACAAATAGATATTGATAGAATATCTACTGGTATTCCTGCTTCTCAAAGAAGCAAGATTGTTATTTTAAAAGGCATAATCAATGAATTAGAAGAAAGACTTGGAAAATCTATTCCAATTGAGGACATAATGAATGAATCTGCTGAAAAAGGGATTGATCATGCACAAGCTGAAGAAATAATAGAAAGATTAAAAAGGGAGGGAGAAATTTTTGAACCAAGAAGGGGATTTGTTCAGAAGATCTAAAAATGATTCAAAAAAGGCAAACTGCTGTAAGGATTTGGATTTCTAATCTTATGAATGGCAAATATGTTAAACAACCAGGAGAATTTGAACCAAATTACGTTGAAGTGAATGGAAAAAAAATTGGGAGAGTTAATCTTGTTGGCACCGTTGTTTATAAATTTGAAAGTGAAGATAATAATTATGTTTCTTTAACTATTGATGATGGGAGTTACCAAATTAGATTAAAGGTTTGGAAAGAAGGTACTAAATTATTAAGAGATTTTAATTCTGGAGATTTTGTAAATATAATTGGTAAACCAAGGGAATACAATGAAGAATTATATATTATTCCTGAGATTGTTAAAAAAATGGAAGACCTAAACTGGGAATTGGTTTGGAAGACTGAATTATTTAAGGAATATGGTAAACCAGAAAAAATAGAAATAAAGAAACATTTGGTACAACAAACTTCTTCAGAAAATAAAAGTGAAATAGAAGAAGAGCACATAGAAGAAAACAGCAGTAAGGTAAGTGTGTTAAATGTTATAAATAAATTTAGCCATGAGGAAGGAATTAAAATTGATGTTTTATCTGAAAAATGTGAACTAGATTATGAATCTGCAGAAAATATTGTGAATGAATTATTAAAAGAAGGGGAAATTTATGAGGCGAGACCGGGAGTTTTTAAAACTATAGGTTAAATTTATAAAAGTACTTGTTTCTTAATTAGCTATGGATTATGATAAATTGTTGAAAAGGGCCCGCAAAGATATGCCAGAATCTTTACTGAAAAAAAAGAGATTTGATATTCCGAAAGCTATTGGGATAATTCAAGGAAATAAGACAATAATAAAAAATTTTATTCAAATCTGCAGCATTTTTGGAAGAGAACCAAGACATTTACTAAAGTATTTACAAAGGGAATTAGCTTCTCCTGCTCAGATAGATGGCCCAAGATTAGTTTTTGGAAGAAAATTTAGATCTGAATTAATTAATCAGAAAATCAAACAGTATGCTAAGGAGTTTGTCTTATGTAAAGAATGTGGAAAACCAGATACAAAATTGTTAAAAGAAGAGGGTTTTACATTCATAAAATGCACAGCTTGTGGTGCAAAACATTCTATAAAGGCCAGAATATGATGTATGCAAAAAAACATGAAGCTAATGGAAGAAATATTGTTGCAATTTGTGATGAGAATATTTTAGGGAAGAAATTTGAAGACGGTGATGTTTGTTTAGAAGTTAAGAGAGATTTCTATAATGGAAATCTAATTAATGCAGATGAAGCTTTAAAATTAATGGAAGATGGTGATATCCTTAATTTATGTGGTGAAGAATGTATTAATTTAGCAATAAAGAATTCAATTATTAATAAGAATAATATTTTAAGAATAAATGGTGTTCCCCATGCCCAATGTTTTTAGGAAGGATTATTTTGAAGCAACAATACAGTTAAGACCTAAAAAAAAGGAAATCTTAGATTTTATTAAAGAAAGAATAGAAAAAAGAAAGGATGTTTTTATTTCTAAAATTGTAGAAAAAAAGTATGGTGTTGATCTTTATATTTCATCCAATAAATTTGCCTTGTCTTTAGCTAAATTATTAAAAAAGAGGTTTAATGGTGAAATTATAACTTCAAGAAGTTTACATAGTAGACATAAACAAACAGGGAAACTGCTTTATAGGGTTACTGTTTGCTTTAGATCGAAAGAAGAAGGTTTATAAATTAAATAAATTCTTTGTTTTTTATGATTAAGAAAAAACCTCCTCGAAGACAGGAAGAAGGTGTTTTCAGAGTGAAGACTCCTAGAGGGAGAGAAGTAATTGGAATATTACAACAAAGACTTGGTGGAAGCAGGATGAGGGTTATTTGTATGGATGGAAAAACCAGGATATGTAGAATTCCTGGAAGATTAAAGAGGAGATTGTGGGTTAGAGAAGGCGATGTTTTGTTAGTTGAACCATGGGAGTTTGGTGGCGATGAAAAAGGAGATGTTATCTATAAGTATAGAAGGAATCAGGTTGAATGGTTAAAGAAAAAAGGCCTAATCAAAGAATTAGAAGAAGAATTCTAAAATGCATATAGACGAGGTTAAAATTCCCAAAGAAAGGATTGCTGTACTCATTGGAGTAAAAGGAAAAATAAAAAGAGAAATAGAAAAAAAAGCGCATGTTAGATTAAAAATTGATTCTGAAAGTGGCATTGTTGAAATCTCTGGGGAAAATAGTTTAGATGTTTTTAATGCTAAGCCTTTAATTCGTGCTATTGCGCGTGGTTTAAGTCCTCAATCGGCTAAATGTTTATTAAATGAGGATTGTATTCTTGAAATAATTAATATTCAGAAGTATTCAGGAGACTCTAAGAAAAAATTAATTACATTAAGAAGCAGGGCTATTGGGAGTGGTGGAAAATGCAGGGGATTGATAGGAAAACTCACTGGAACTGAAATATGCATTTATGGAAAGACTATAGCAATAGTTGGTGAAATTGAGGGTGTTGGTATTGCAAAGCGTGCTTTTGAATATTTACTGGAGGGTGCACCCCATGGGCATGTATATAAATTTATACAAGACTTAAAAAGAAAATCATGATTAATAAATTAATAAAAGAAATAAAGAAAAAGAAAGAATTGAAAACTTTAGATGATTCTTTTGTTAAAAAATTAATAAATGAAAATTATTCTATAGTAAAAGAGAAATTGTGTGGGCATTCTCATCCTAAAAAATCTAAAGAATTTAAAGAAATAGTAAAAAATGCCAGGAAAGTTTTACATGATGTTTACGGCGTCTTTAATGTTGATAAGAAGAATAGAACAAAAATATTAAATCTTATTAAAAAGGATCCGAAAAATTTAGAATTACATAGAAGATTATTAGAAACACATCGATCTTCTAAAGAAAGAATTGATGAATATGAATTTATTTATGATAAAATATTGGATAAGAATGTAAAAAGTATTTTGGATGTCGGTTGTGGTCTAAATCCTATCAGTTATGTTTTTATGAAAATTAAGCCAAAGTATTTTGCTATTGAATTAACTAA
>JAFCDD010000003.1 GCA_017609845.1 Candidatus Woesearchaeota archaeon
TTATTAACATCCTTATCTGGATTAATCTCTACTAAATCAATCATTTTCAAGTTTTTTAAATTCTTAAACCTTTGTATAAAATACAATAGCTGTCTAACAGACATTCCACCAGCACTCAAATAACCTGTTCCAGGAGCACACCCAGGATCCAAAACATCAATATCAATACTTACATACAAACCATCAAATTTTCTAGCATTTTCCATAACTATATCACAAACATCCCTAATTCCAGAAGCAACCTTTTTCATATCAAAAATTCTAATATTATTCTCCTTCAAAAAATAATGCTCTTTCTTAAACACCTGCCTTAAACCAACATAAATTAAATTTTCTTTTTTTAAAACTCCTTCTTTAATAAGTACCTTTACAAAATCTTCATGAGTAATCTTAAAATCATTAACACAATCAGCATGTGCATCAAACATTACCAACCCAGGATTCTTATACTTCTTACTAAATTTCTTAAAGCAAGAATAAGTAATAGAATGGTCTCCTCCAATCACAATTCCTTCATCAACATTATTAAAAATATTCTCCATAGTCTCTTCAATATCATTTTCATTAACCTTTATCTTTTCTAAATCAAAATTTATTATGTTTCCGTTCTCATTCATCTCTATCTTTTTCAAAACCTTTATGATTTCTTCAGGAGCTTTCTCACATCCGATATTCTTATCCAAGCAACCTAGAGAACTGGGAACCAAAAAAATCTTCATTTTAATATGCTTCTTTAGACAATTTCTGTAAAGTCTTTTGTTCCTTTCTAAAAACCATTAATAATTTATTTATCTCATCAGCAACAGCATTCTTCAAATCCAAAGGATGTAATTTTTTAGATCTAAATGCATTTTCAATTTCTTTATAATTAGTAAACTCTAATTCTCCTCCATATTTTTCATCCCTCTTAACAATAAATTTCTCTTTTTTGTCTACTTTAATAACCATAATAACATATTTCAAAAAAGACAACAAACCATTATCCACATCACCTGCGACACATTCTGCATTTTTAATTTTACTTCTTACTGTTTCTTCATCATCTAAAATATCAATTTTTGATTTAGAATCGGAAGCACTCATCTTCTTACCAATTAATCCCGGAATTATGGGAGTCATAACCTCTATTCTTCTCTCATATCCTACCTTGGGATGGTTTTCTCTAGCAAACATAAATATCTTTCTTTGATCCGTTCCTCCGTACTGAATATCAACCTTAAGATACTCCTCATCAAGCATCTGCATAATCGGATAAATCAATCCAGAAAGTTTGGGATTATCTCCAAACTTGACAACCTCAGCGGCAGCCCTTTTACAATCATTTATTGAAGCAAATGTGGAAACTCTCAATACATCATAAAAATATTTTTTATCTAACTGGAAATCTGATCCTTTCACAATCTCAAAATTCTTAATATCTGCTCCAATAGCTTTAAACATCAAAGGGATAACCTTACTATAATATTTATATCTCTTATCTAAAACATCCCACGGAGTATTATCCAAAGCTCCGTGCAAATCAGCTAACAACAATTTAACCTTAAAACCAGCCTTCAAAAAGTCAGCTAACTTTAAAACCCACAAAAAATAAGCGACATGCGGCCTCCCCGTAATTGCAGTACCTAAATAAACAGAAGGATTCTTCTTTTTCTTTAATAATTCCACTAACTCTTTCTCTGTTATGACTTCTTCTGCATTTCTCTTAATCAATTTAACTTTTTCCTTAATATCCATACTCATAAAGAATCATATTAAAATATAAAGCTTTCCAAAAATCTTACGGATTTTTCTAATAAAACAATATAAAAACACAAAAAAATAACTCTCAAATGGAAGAAAAAACCTTATTCAAGGTAGCTCTATCTCTAAGCCTAATCGGTATTTTAATAATTTTAATAATTGCAGAACAAGATACAGTAAGGACAAAAGACATAGCAATAATAAAAACCTTGCAATTAGAAACAAAAGTAAAAATAAAAGGAACAATAACAAAAATCACTGACACTCCAACATTATTAATTCTAGAAATAAAAGACCAAACAGACAAAATAAAGAGTATAGTCTACAAAGAAGAAGAAATTGATATACAAAAAAGTAACATGGTAGAAATAATCGGGACATTAAAGGAATACCAAAACGAATTAGAAATCGAAGTTTCCCAAATTAAAATTCTATGATAATCCAAATTTTAATAGCAATTCTAATTGGGGTTTTATTGGGAATAATAACAGGCCTTACACCAGGAATTCACATAAACTTAATCTCCTTACTAATCCTTTCACTCTCCCCAATATTCCTCAACTACACATCTCCATTAATCCTGGCAATAATAATAGTTGCAATGGCAATAACCCACACTTTCCTTGACACAATTCCTTCTATATTCTTAGGAGCTCCAGATCCAAATCAAGTTTTATCCGTTCTCCCAGGACACAAACTTTTACTAAAAGGATTTGGTTACGAAGCAATAATATTAACAGTTCTTGGATCATTATCAGCTTTAATACTCTCAATTGCGTTCGCACCACTAATCTTCTTCCTGATACCAAAAATTTATCCAATAATAAAAGATTACATAGGATATCTCCTTTTAATAATCTCAGCATTACTAATATTAAGAGAAAAAACCTCAAAAACCTGGGCATTAATTATTTTCTTCTTAGCAGGAACATTAGGAGTATTAACATTAAATCTTTACAACATTAAAAATCCATTATTCTCCTTACTATCTGGTTTATTCGGAACCTCCTCATTAATAATCAGTTTAAAAAATAAAATAAAAATCCCAAAACAAAAAATAACATATCCAAACATAAAAAGTAAAACAGCCATAAAAACGATCTCAATCTCTCTTTTAGTAGGAACTGTTTGTTCTTTTCTTCCAGGCTTAGGACCTTCGCAAGCAGCAATAATAGCCTCTCAATTACTCAAAAAAATTGAACAAAAAGCATTCCTGATCCTGGTGGGCTCATTGTCAACAATAAATATGGTAATCAGCTTTATAGCATTATACACAATAAACAAAGCAAGAAACGGAGCTGTAATAATAATCTCAAAAATTTTAGAAACTTTAACATTAAGTAATTTAATACTTCTATTAGCCTGCTCCCTGGTGGCAGCGTCCATAGCAACAATGCTGGCAATTTTCATAACAAAATTCTTTTCCAAAGTAATTACAAAAATTAATTATAAAATTCTATGTTTATCAATAATTTCCTTGATAACACTGCTTACTCTTTTTCTTTCAAACCTAATAGGAATCCTAATATTAATAACTGCAACTTTTATAGGAATAATAGCACCACTCAAAAACATTGGAAGAAATCATCTTATGGGTTGTTTGATATTGCCCATCACTTTATATTTTATTCTTTAAAACCACTTCTGTAACCCTTCCTGCCTGTCCTTATCTTTACCAAAAACACTTTCTATTCTCCTCTTAGTCAACTCCAAAGTCTGTTGTAAATATTTAGGTAAAGAATATTTCTTGGCTAACTCTAAACTTGGTTCTAAATACTTAACGATACTACCTTCAGCTATAGTAAATATAATCCTTCCTCCACATTTAAGACATTTCCCACACAACGGAGGTCTCCTATACTTAGAATTACAATCAACGCATCTAAATTGTTGCATAGAAAACTTTCTTAAATTACCCCTAATATCCCTGATAAAATGTCTCTCAATGACCAGCCTGGCCACATCCATCTCATCAACAGCCCTTATTTTTTCAGCAATATCCATCTGTCCTTGCACTTTTTCCATCATTGTAGGAATAAATTTATACGCACTACACCTAACCCCTGAATTAATATCAGAAGTTCCATGAGTAAAACCCAAACCACCATATTCTCCTTTTTTCCCAAGTAGACTAGCAAACGTCTTAATCTGAACCTCTTTGGGAAATGCATATTTTAAAGCAGATTCATAAAATTCCAAAGGATATTCATTTACAATATCTAAATTAAACACCATGTCATCAACCTCACTAGGAATTAATTTATAAGTCAAAACTAATGGGGCATCTTGTGTCGTTCCCCTATGACTTGGCAGAAACTTCCTTGAAAAATTAAGTAACGCGTCCATTAACAAAATTACACACGCTTCATCACCATCACAATCCCTTCTCATAATACTATGAAACAAAGGATGAGCCAAAAATCCCTGTGTCTCAGAAAAACCAATCACTCTTCCGACTATTCCTGCACTAGTGTGGGGACTCATAGCAACAATCAAATGTCCAACTAAATCTTTTCTATCTTTTAAGTTATAAAAACTATTAACATTATATAATTTTAATAATAATTCATCAATAAATTTACTAACCCTGAACAAAACAGAATCCGCCCCTTCATCTAAACTTTCTGGACAAGAAGGCAAGATAACATCCTGCACTTTTAAATTTAACAACTGCTCTTCATTAATTAATTCATTCCCATTAATATCTTCATCATAACCCATCTCTTTCAATTTTTCTACACTAACGCCTATTTCTTTTGGCTTAAAAGCAGTAATTGTCATTTCAGTCATATCAAATCTGGTCGTCCCATCCTTATTAACATAAATCTTATTTTTAGATCTTAATATTGATTTAATTAAATTCTCAGGGATACTATGTGCACTAGACATTCCCCTAACACCCTTCACAATATCAGTATATTCATTCAAACCAATATTTTTTAATGCTTTTTTAAAATAATAATTAATATCCACTGGTTTATTTCTGGATTCAACGCATCTATGTCCTTCTATCTCACACTCATTAACCAAAACATCCTTACAATCATAACAATAATATGCTCTTTTCGTATTACTTCCACAAAATTCACAAATAGAATAAATAGTTTCCTTCTTGCATCCATCACAATAATAAATAGCAAATTCAGAAGTAACTTTTCCTTTTTCCATGGCAGCAAGAAAATTCCTCATCTTTCCTCCCTCATTGCCAACAGGAAATAATCCATGTGGACTTCCGGTCATCTTCCTCATTTTTGCCTTTTCAGGCCTACCCATTCTAGCCCCAATAAACGTTCCGCTTTTATCTCTAATCTTTATACCAGAAAGATTATTCACAATCTCCAAAACATCATCACCAACAACCTCCTTATCAAAATTCAAACAAGATAACAAAATTTCCTTGTGGTCTTTTTCAATAATAACTTTATTTTCCTTCACAATATGAGGAACAGCTAATAATTCCAACACTCTCTTGGCATCTCTATCCTCAATATCTTTAGTAGCATCATAAATAAAATCTAAAATAAGTTTATCATCCTTAACTTGCCCTTCATTAATCCATTCTCTTAAAATTAAAAATTTCTTTTTATTAATAGAATTCCAATAATATGTATATTTGGGATGTAAGGGAACATTATATTTTTTAGCTATCAAAATTGATTCTTTTGCAGTCAAATAAGAAAATCTGTCTTTAATCACCCTATCAACAATCTCATCCTTTTCCTTTATCTCCAATAACTCTGCCCTATACCATTCTTCATTATAACCACAAGGGACTAACCTATGACCTCTATCAAGAAAATCACCATAATTAACTAATATATCACCTAAATACAAAATCTCATCAATATCATCTTTATTCTTTATAGCATCGTCCTCTTTCGCCAAACATAAAACACTTCCATTATTCAATTTAACAACTGGACCATCAATATCATCACAAACAGCTATAGTGGTAGCCTTACCCGGCCTTTCAGTTTTTAATTGAGTCCCGCTAGCAATATAATTATTCAAAATTAACATAGTGGCAGGATGAATAGCATCAGAACTAAAACCAGAATTTCTGGCCCTTCCATACCTTAACCTAAAACCGCCTTCTCTTAAAGGGTAAGTCAATACAGGCCTTCCAGCAACTAAATCTTTTATATAAGTATAATCTGCTTTGATCAACTCAGAAGATTTCTTTTCTTCTTTGGATTTTATCTTAGATTGAATTTCTACAAAACCATCTAAAAATGACCAATGTTCCATATCAAAATCCTTCATATAATTAGAAAATTTTCTATAAACTTTACCGGCTTTCTGAGCCAAACCCTCTCCTATAACTAAACAAATACCATTTCTAATTCTATTAGTTTCGATTCTTGGTAAATTTTTATAATTACTCACTTCAAATTTTTCACTAGG
Source organism: Candidatus Woesearchaeota archaeon (assembly GCA_017609845.1). GTDB lineage: Archaea > Nanobdellota > Nanobdellia > SCGC-AAA011-G17 > JACPNG01 > JAFCDD01. Next base: position 6,145 of record JAFCDD010000003.1, read on the forward strand.
ATCTCCATCAATTTGAACAGGAAGATTTTTAACTAAAAAAATAGTTTCTTCTTCTGTAGGAAAATATTGTAGATTCGTAATCCTTTCATGATAATCTCTTAATTCAGTAAACATTCTTTTAATCTCTTCCTCAGTAGGATCATATTCCTTATAACCCATCTTTTTTCTCACGTAATCAGCAACGATAACAGAAACACTAGCTGCAGTTCCTCCTGCACTTCTAATTGGTCCTGAAAAATACAAAGAAAAATATTCTTCGCCATCCTTCCTTTTTTTTATTCCTAACTTAGTAAACCCTTCTAAAGGACTTGCCACAACACCATTTGTCAAATAAGCAATTCCAACTCTAATTCCAACTTCCATAGCTTCTTTAATGTCATCAAAATCACAAAATTCACTTTTAGCAGTTTCTAAAGAAATTTCCATAGCAACTCTCCAATCTTGTAACCCATACTTCTCTTCTAATTCAAAAATTCTTTGTATTAATTTCTCTGAATTAAGATCAGGTTTAACACTAGTTATTAATCCCACAACTCTTTCAGCCATGTTTTCTGCTAAAGGAATTTCTATATCACTAACGGGATCAAAACCTTTTTTTCTAGCTATTTGAGCTAAAGAATACGCTTTATCTAAAGATCTTTTTATTTTTGTAAAATAAATATCCATATCATTCATTTTTTTCAGATAAAAAATTCAAAACCTTTATTTCCCTAGTTTTTAAATTTACCAAGGGGACTCTAGATGGATCAGGACTATGACCTGTCCTTTCTTGAAAATCTGTTCTAGACTGCCAACAACTGCCGCTAATCAATGTAACATTATTATAACTACTAATGCTCAACTTATGTATATGGCCCGATATAAAAAAATCAGGGATCTTATCCACAACTAAAGGATCATGATCCTTATAAGGAATATATAATGTAGAAGTATGTGACGGAGCCAAATGTCTCTTTTGCAATAAAAGTTTCATAATCAAATCAACCCTTTCACTTATATTCGGCCTAGCTAATCTTATGGTCTCAACAGATTCACCATAAAAATCATAACTATAACCATGATATATCAATACATCAAAACCAACAAAACTTTGAGAAGAGTGAATATTAACAAATGCAGGATTGCTTACAAAAAAAGCATTATTCAATTCAAACAGAGGCTTGGCTCTTTCTTTATCAAAAACAGGTTGAGGCTCAGCCACTCTAATAGTATCGTGATTGCCGGGACTAATAATAATTTTTATATCTTTCCTTATCATTTGCAATAATTTTGCACATTCAGCATACTGCTCTTCAATAGTTTTCAAATATAATTCATCCTCTTGACCGGGGTATATCCCAACGCCATCAATCAAGTCTCCCATAATAAAAAGGTACTTAACTTTAGAAGCAATTTTCTTTTGTTTAGAATTACCTGTTTTCAAATTTATCCAATTAATAAATCTCATAAAATCCTTTTTTAAAAAAAGATTACTCCCCACATGCAAATCACTAATAAAAGCCGCATAAGTTTCATCAGGACTTTTCTTAACCTCTTTCGTCAACGGAATGTCTGGAAAAAATAAATCATTCCCAAAAATAATACCATTACCAAGAAAACCATTAATCCCAATAACTTCGTCATTAACAGTTTCTTGCGCATATCTATAAATTTCCCTATTTTTATTAAATAAAACCTTCACAATTCCCGTTGGATCTTCTATAGTTAAAATAATATTATCATTTTTAGTAATATGTTTCTCAGAAACAATTCCTATAATAGAAACTGGCTCATTATATTTCTTATTCACAACTCTTGATATGGAAATAACATTATTTAATTCAGGTCTCTTCTGCAGAATCTCCCTCAAAAAATTATACCTCGCTTTAAAATAAGAAACAAAATCTTGAACTTCTCTTTTGCCAGAATCCTCTCCATAAGATTTTAATATAACAACGCTGCTCTCATCACCATTATCATTATCTAAAAAATCATTGCTGGGTTTATCCAACGCTTCCACCATACTATCAATCTTCTTCTTTTTGTCTTCTTGTATTCCATAATTTAAGACATCTAAAAAAGTATTATACACTACATCCTTTTTCTTCTTTTCAAATAAAGTTCTTGCTTTTTCAAATTCAATCCAATTTATAGAAATTTCTTTTCTCTCGTTGTTTACAACAGAAAATAAATCCTTATGCAAAACTAAAGGGTTGTCTCCTTTCCCAAACTTCTCTTCAGCATATTTAATAAAAATCTCTTTATCAAAATCTTCTTTTAAGTCCGCAAAAAAATCAGGACCTAAAAGGTATCCTTTATCCAAAAAAAAATTAACTAACTCTTGTTTCATAAGTTCAGACTTTCTTTTAATAACTCATTCACTTTAGGAACAGTACTCGATGGAATAGCCAAACAAATCTCTCTAGTCCTGCCATACCTTCCTTTACTAATAACTTTTGCATTAATAATACCCAACATATCTAATTCTGCAATTATATCTCCAAGCCTCCTTTGAGTCAATGGTTTTAAACCACATTCCCGACAAGATTTCTTATAAATTTCATAAACTTCCCCAGTAAAAATCTTTTTGTTATTATCTTCACAAACAGAAAACACAGAATACATAACTAACTTAACCTGTTTCGGTTGAGTATTCGCCGTATCAAGAATTTTATCCCTCTCAATCTTATCCTCAGCTTCATCAAGGTGTTTTACTTGTATTTTATTTTCATTATTTCTCTCTGCAAGTTCTCCTGCCACTCTTAATAATTCCAAAGCTCTTCTTGCATCTCCATGCTCTCTTGCAGCATAAGCAGCACACTTCTCAATAACACCTTCTTGAATAATGCCTTTTTTAAAAGATAAATTTGCTCTTTGTTTCAATATACTTTGTAGTTGAATAGCATTATATGGAGGAAAAATTAACTCCTCTTCACTCAAGCTACTTTTAACTCTAGGATCTATATTATCCATAAAAATTAAACTATTAGAAATTCCAATAACAGACACCTCACTACTTTTTAACTCAGAATTTAATCTCGTTAAATTATATAAAACTTCATCTCCTGTTTTATTTACTAATTGATCTATCTCATCCAAAACCAATAATAATAAAATTTTGGATTTCTCAACATAATTAACAAATATTTTATAAACTTCATCTGTAGGTAAACCAGTAGAAGGAACATCTTGACCCAATTCTCTAATTAATTGAGCAATTAATCTATACTCTGTATCGGCAACTCTTTTTAATTTGCAATTAATATAAACAATCTTTAAAGACAAATTATTCTTCTCAGCAATCTTCATCAAATTTTTAGTAACATGAGTTATTGTTAAACTCTTGCCAGTTCCAGTTTTTCCATAAATGAAAATATTGCTAGGCCTTTCCATTCTTAAAGCAGGAGCTAATATCCCTGCCACTTGATTGATTTGTTCCTTTCTATGCGGAACATCCTTAGGAGTATAGCTTGATTGCAAAGCCTTTTTATCAAGAAATATAGGATCTTGTTTTAAGAAATTCTCAAAAAAAACATTCAACCCCTTTTCAGCCATTTTACATAATAAAATAAAATGTGTATTTAAACATTATTATACTCTAAAATAGGCACCTCACACCCCTATTTCCTATGGAAGAATTTTTTATAATTTAAATTCAAATTTTAAACACTAATGTAAGTAAGACAAAGAATATCTCAAAATTCCAAAAAAATAACCAAATATCCAAAAATAATTATCAAAAACAAAATCTACAGCTAGAAGCTCTAAAAATAAGAAATTCTAAAGAATTCAAAGATTAGATATTTATCTTCTATTTTAAATTTTTCTATATTATAATATTATATAATATAAAAAGCAATTAATAATAAGTAAAAAGCATTTATTATTTTCAAATGGTTCCATTAGAAACAAAGGTGTTATTTTTATAGAATAACAACACAAAAAAATAATTATCAACAATCAAAACTTAAAAATAAACATTTCCAAAAGAAACCAAGGAGTGGGTCTATCATAAAAAATAAAATTTATAAACTAATAAAATACATAAAAACCAATGAATTTAATCAATATAATAATATTAATAGCAATAGTCTTTATTGCAATAGAATTATTAAAACACTTGGTTATAAGAAAATTCTCTAAAATAGTATTAATAATAGCAATAACAGTAATAGCTCTATTAGTATTTAGTAAATATGCAGTAGAAAATAATTTAGTAAATCCAGATAATAAATTCTTTATTACTGGATCAATAATAACAAGTAACCTAGAAGATTTAAAGGATGATATGGACTTAGAGGAAGCTAGCAAAATAAAAGATGATATAAGTAAAAAAACATTGACTAAAATAAAGTCTATTACAAACTAGAAAACTTTATAAATAAATCCATACCTATAACATTTAAAGGAGATCATTATGTCAGAAGAAGATAAAAAATATTCAAAGCAAATCATGAGTAAAACAGTAGTAACCAAGTCTGGAAAAAGATTTGGAGAAGTCGGAAATATATCATTTGAAACAAGAACTGGAGAACTAATCCAAATAATCCTTAAAAACCCAACAAGTTATGCTGAAGGCTTAGAACTAGAAAAAGATAATAAAGGCAACCTAATGGTACCATTCTCCGCAGTCATCGCAATAGGTGATTTCGTGGTTGTTTCAGAAGAAGATATAATTTAAAATTGACTTAATTCTAAAAGATAGTTTTAAATATTTTTGTCTATAATCCTCATAAACATGAATTTTAAAACTACAAAAGATATCAATATATCCAAAAAGATAGTTGGTCAAATAATAGGACAGGATGAAGCCGTTAATATAATTCAAAAAGCAGCAAAACAAAGAAGAAATGTATTGCTTATCGGAGAACCAGGAACAGGAAAATCAATGATAGGTCAAGCACTCGCAGAATTACTACCAAAAGAAAAATTAGTTGATATTTTGGCTTACCCAAATCCAACAGACGATAATGTACCAATAATAAAAACACTACCAAAAGGACATGGCAAAAGAATAGTTAACCAATTAAAAATAAAATCTCAAGCAGCCACAAAAAACCAAAATATAGTATTTTTAATCATAATCATAATCATAAGTTTAATTCCATATTATTTCTGGAAAATAGGAGCAATATCAGACGTAATTTATGCTGCTTCATTAATGTCAAGTATGATTTTAATAGTGGGTCTCGTTTTATTTATGAATATTAACAAAAGAGCAAGACTAAATCAACAATTAGAAATCCCCAAACTCTTAGTAGATAATTCAAATTCCAAACAAACTCCTTTTATAGATGCCACAGGGAGTCATGCAGGAGCATTACTCGGAGATGTACTTCATGATCCATTACAATCAGGTGGATTAGGAACTCCACCCTATGAGAGACTTATCCCTGGATTCATTCATAGATCCAATGGGGGAGTTTTATTCATTGATGAGATAGCCACATTATCACCAAGATCGCAACAAGAATTACTAACAGCCTTACAAGAAAAAAAATATCCTATAACAGGGCAATCAGAAAGATCATCCGGAGCAATGACAAGATCAGAGCCAGTTCCTTGTGACTTTGTTATGATTGCTGCAGGCAACATAGAAACAGTAGAAAAAATGCATCCTGCACTAAGATCTAGAATTAGAGGTTATGGTTATGAAGTTTATATGAACACAACAATGGATGACACAAAAGAAAACAGAGAAAAGATAGCCATATTTGTAGCCCAAGAAATAGCCAAAGATAAAAAAATACCTCCATTCTCAAAAACAGCAGTAGAAGAAATAATACAAGAAGCTAGAAAAAGAGCAGGTATGGCTAAAAAATTAACTTTAAGATTAAGAGAATTAGGTGGTCTAATAAGAGCAGCCGGAGACTTTGCAGTAGAACAAAAATCAAAAGTAGTTGAGAAAAAACACATCATAGAAGCAAAAAAGATATCTCGAACACTAGAACAACAAATGGCAGATAAATATATTGAAAATAAGAAAAAATATGAAGTTATTAAAACAACAGGCAAACAAATTGGTAGAGTAAATGGTTTAGCAGTTATAGGATCTGGATCTGCTTTCTCTGGAATCGTATTGCCAATAGAATCAGAAGTAACTATAGGAGGAAAAAAAGCAGACTTTGTTGCCACAGGTCAACTTGGAAAAATAGCCAAAGAAGCAGTAAAAAATGTTTCAGCTATTATCTTAAAATACTTTGGTGAAGACATCAAAGAAACTCGTGATATCTATGTCCAATTCCTACAAACAGTAGACACAGGAGTCGAAGGAGATTCAGCTTCAATAGCAGTAGCAGCCGCAATAATATCAGCATTAAAAAATATACCAGTCAAACAAACCGTTGCTATGACAGGTTCTTTATCCGTAAGAGGAGAAGTTCTAGCTATAGGGGGAATAACAGCAAAAGTAGAAGCAGCAATAGAAGCAGGACTTAAACAGGTAATAATACCAAAAGCAAATGAAAATGATGTAATACTTTCAAAAGAAAAAAGAAAACAAATTAAAATTATTCCAGTAATAAGTATAAAAGAAGTTCTAAAACATTCCTTAGATTGGAAAGGCAAAGAATCAATATTTAAAAAATTTAAATAACTACATTCTCTCTAAAACACCAACTCCCAACAAACCCAAGCCATCTTTAATTACATAACTAACTGCCAAGATTAAGTTTAATCTGGCATCTTTAACTTTTTTATCAGCCTTTAAAACAGGACAAGATTCATAAAACAAATTAAAACTCTTTCCTAATCTTAATAAATAATGAGCAACCAAATTAGGTTTATACTGTTCACTAGCCTGCCAAATAACATCAGGATATTTTCCTAATAACTTAACTAAATCAATTTCCCTAGGATGTGTTAAAACACCATAATCAACCTTACTACTCTTTTTACTCTTTCTTAGTATAGCCTTAATTCTCGCATACACATACTGGACATAAGGACCGGTCTCTCCTTCAAAAGAAATAGCTTCCTTTGGATTAAACACAAAATCCTTAAAAGAATCATACTTTAACAAAAAGAACTTTAAAGCACCCAAGCCAATTATCTTAGCTCTTTTCTCAACTTCCTTTTTACTAAGTTTAAACCTTTTTTTAATCTCTTTCTTAGCCAATTCTATCGTATCCTTGATGATATTATCAGCATCAACGATTACCCCCTCTCTCGATTTCATCTTCCCCTCAGGCAAATAAATCATCCCATAAGCAAGATGATAGCAATTTTCAGCAAACTTATACTTTAACATCTTTAAAATTTCAAAAAGAACATTAAAATGATAAATCTGCTCAGAAGCAACAACGTAAACTAATTTATCCATCTTAAAATCATCATATCTTTTCTTAGCTAAATACAAATCTTGGGTTATATAAACAGAAGTCCCATCACTTCTCAAAAGAACCTTTTTCCCTAACCCTTTTTTCTCTAAATCAACTATGATAGAGCCACCTTCCCCTTCCTTAAAAATACCTTTTTTCAAACCACTTAAAATAATTTTTTTACCCTTTTCATAATATTCACTTTCCCTATATGCTTTATCAATATTAAATCCAAATTCCTTATAAGTTTGATAAATTCCTTTTAAAGCCCAATCGCTCATTTTTTTCCATAAAGCCCTGACTTCCTTATCTTTATTTTCCCATTTAATCAATAATCCTTTAGCCTCATCTTCTAAAGATTTATTCTTCTTAACCTTCTCATTATACATAACATAAAAATCACCAACAAAATGATCAGACTTTTTATTAGGCTTCCTACCCCTACCAAACTTCTGATAAGCCAACATGGATTTACTTATATGAATTCCCCTATCATTTACTATGTCAACATTCACAACCGTGTTTCCCATTTTTCTAAAAATATTAGAAATTGATAGACCCAAAGCCATATTTCTTAAATGACCCAAATGCAGAGGTTTATTGGTGTTGGGCCCAGGAGATTCCACCAAAATCGTTTTACCCTCTTTTTTATTTCCATAACCTCCCTTTAATATATTTTTAATAATAAAATCATTTAATTTGCTCTTATTAATAAAGAAATTTACATACGGCCCATTAGATTCAATTTTCTCAAATAAGTTAGTTTTCTTAATCTTAGCAGCCAGGTCCTCAGCTATCTTTTTTGGATCTTTTTTTAACTTCTTAGACAATATAAAACAAGGAAAAGCATATTCACCAAACTCAGAACTAGATGGAATTTCTAGAGGAATCTCTTTAAGTTTAGTGTATTTTTTAAGAATTTTCTCAACTTCTTTTTTGAACATTTTTTTTAAAAAAACAAGGATGTATATGAACTTTACTAATATGTTACAGATATGCCCTATACCGCAAAAACAGTAAAACTTAAATATTTAATGAATACAAGACTTACAGCATGGTCAAACTTTCAGAAAAAACAATCAAACTTCTTAAAGATGACATAATATCCATACTATACGAAAGACCCCTGGAAGCAATGTTTACTAATGAAATAGCCAAAGAGCTAAGAAGAGATAACGAATTCACAAAAAAACTTCTTCTTGAACTTAAAAAAGAAAGCCTTATAGAACAAGTAAAAAAGAACAAAAGAGGCCAACAATACCTCACACACCTTAAATGGAGAATACCTCCAAAGATCTTAAAAGCGTTTAATAATCAAGAATAAACTAAATAATCTAATATAGCAATATTTAAATACATCCACCATTAAATGCATTAAATGCCAATCGTAGGTTTTAATTTTGATAAAATACACATAGAAAAGAAGAAACCTATTTCTAAGGACATTAAAATAAAGAATAATATGGTAATAAAAGAAATTAATAAGATTAAAGTTGGTTTCACAAAAACACAGGAAGAAGTCCTAAAATTTGATTTTAAATACACTTCAAAATATGAACCATCAATAGCAGAGATCATAATAGAAGGGAATGTATTGTATATTGGAGATGAAAAAGAAAAAGCAAAAATACTCTCAGAATGGAAAAAATCAAAAAAAACACCCGTAAAGGCAACAACCCACGTTGTCAACACAATTCTGATAAAATGTGGAGTTAAAGCACTCTCACTTTCTCAAGATCTCAACTTACCTCCCCATATAAGGTTACCAATCATAACACCCAAAGTTAACAAGAAAGATTACATTGGTTAAACATTCATTATTCAAACAATTATGCACATTCTAAACACATAATCTTTTTATATTCACTTTATCTTTTCATATAAAAAGAAAAATGGAAGATAAAGACGCTATTTTTAAAGAAAACGTAAAATTATCCTTCAAAAAGGTAAAAGAAGATATTTTTAACTTTAAACAAGAAATCGAAGAACTAAAACAAACATTAAATAGGCAAAAAGAGGAATATTCTAGACTTCTAGAGGAAATAAAAGGGACTAAACCCCTAAATGAGGAAAAAAGGCCAGAAAAAGCCGATTTAAAACAAGTTCCACAGGAAGCGAAGGGGTCTAGTTATTCATTCATTCATTCAAATATTCATTCATTCATTCATTCATTAGATAAACAGGCATTTAATGACATGAATAAAAACCTAAAAGCAGCATTCCTATCTCTCACAAAACAAGAATTTATCACATTTTTAACTATATATCAATTAGAAGAAGATCTAAAAAGACCAGTATCTTATAATGATATAGCCTCACATCTTAACTTATCTACAGGATGTATAAGGACATATATATCCTCACTTTTGAAAAAAAACACCCCCATTATTAAAGAAAAAGCCAATAATAAGATAGTTTATCTCTCAATTTTGCCTGATTTTAAGGATTTAAACCTTAAAAGTAAGCTAACTGACTTATTTTATAACAAAGATCCTAACCAAAGGAAACTGTTTTAATTCTCACATTTAACAAAAATAAGATATTTCACACATTTAAGAAAATGCACTTAAAAATACATTAAAACTGTTCGTCGAACCGTTCGTAGAACGTCGTAGACGTCTCCGGACCGTTCGGTATACGTCTTAGAAATATCAAAAAATAACAGAAAATTATAAATAAGATATAACACTAACAAAAATATGTTTTTCGATTTTCTAAAAAGAGGAAGGCTCCATAAGAGACTAGACAAAATAAACAAATCATTAAATTACTCTTTTCAAAACATCAAGAAGGACATTAGTAACACCCACCAAAAAATAGACAAAATTCATAACCATCACATTTCTAGATTAAATCTTAACGAAGAAAGAATAAAACACATAGAACAAAAAGTAGAAATGCTAATTAATCTATTAAATACAAAAGAAAAAATCCGGGATCAAACATCAGCAATAGAGTTCACAAATACAGATTTAGGAAAAGTAGAAAGCATAACAGAAGTATTAACAGACACACAAAAAAGAACATTCATAATTTTATTTCAATTACAAAATCAAATAGGAAAAGAAAGCATATCATTTAAATCAATAGCAAAGATATTATACCCAGAAAAAAAATATAATTCAGTAAGATCGACGCTATCAGAATATTTTACTGTTTTACATGAATTAGGCCTTATAGACAAAAAAAGAAGAGGGAAAGAAACAACTGTTTCTATTTCAAATTTAGGTCATAAGGTAATTAAAAAAATTTCAAAGAAAAAGAAACTAAAAAATAAAAATGAATCTAAAAGATAGAACAGCAAGAATTATTTCATACTCTTGGATAATTTTTGTTTTATTTTATATTTTAAGAAGAATGAACATAACTGCAACATACTCAACATTCCTGCCTACAGCCTCTAAAACAGTAATTTACAACATAGGAATGGGTTTTTCTTGGTTTGGAATTTTGTCAATGCCTGCCTTTTTATTGTTAATATTAACAAAACCAGAAGAACAACATGAGCATAAAATTTTAAGATTTGGTTTTTTTATGTTAGCTCTGATCACAGCATCCATTTTAATAGCATATTTCGCATTAAGATAAAAACCTTTAATCAATTCTTAAATATTATATCTTTCATAAGACATGAACTACTAAGTTAGTATACACAGTTTATGCGAAAAATTTAAATATAAGTGTACCTTAATATGGATATGAAACAAAATGGATTTCACAAGAAATCTTTAGGTTATATGGGTGAATGCTATGTTAAATTAGAATTAGCTAAAGAAGGATTTTTTGTATCAGGAGTTGATCACGGCTTCCATTTTGATTTACTTTGTGAAAATGGAGTAAAAATAGATGTTAAAGCAGCATTACCAAGCAAGAGTAGAACCTTTTTAAAAGGAAAATGGTATACATACAAAAACTGGCAATTCAGAATAAGCCACCCAAAACAAATAGAAGTTAATGATTTTATTGTGGGAGTAATTTTTGAGGATTTGGAATCTCCCCCATTGGGTTATTTTATATTCCCAATTGAGTATATCAAAAAGTTTAGAAAAAAAGGTCAATTAAGTATTTATGAATCTGATATTACTGGGAAATCCAAAAAGAGAAATAAAAAAAATTTATACCAGTATCTAAATAACTGGAATTTAATCATAAAAGACAAAAAACGCTATAAAACAAGTATTTAATAAGTATAAGACCCGTAGCCACAAAATAGAGTTTAAAAATATTACTCATAATACACGTTATGCGAA
>JAFCDD010000004.1 GCA_017609845.1 Candidatus Woesearchaeota archaeon
ACACGACCAAAACTTAATGGAATTTCTACTTTCATCGCTTGCCCATAAACTGCTAAAACAAAAATTACAATGGTAGCCAGAATAGCACTTAATGCCAAGGCAGCACCAGTAGGATTTCTACTTATCAAGGATATTATCAAAACCCACAATTGTCCAACAGGAGCTTGACTAGTTCCAAAAGCCCACAAACCATTTGCAGTTAAAGGTGAAAATGCCCTTACAAATATCTGACTGGAAACTCCAGCAGCAATAAATAGACTTATTCCAGATCCAAAACCCCATTTCTGGATAACTTCATCCATAAATAATACCAACATACCGCCCAGAAATAATTGGAATACTAATACTAGTTGCATTGATTGATAAGTAGCAGGAGCCAAAGCCGCACTAGGACTCAACCCACCCATAAAAACATAAATTAAAGCCTCAAAAACTATAAAGAATATAGCCAATAATTTTTGTATTCCCTGAAAACGTCTTCTGCCTTCTGGCTTGGTAACATCTATCTTTAATAAACCAGAACCTTTTAACAGTTGCAATACAATAGATGCGGTTACTATTGGTCCAATACCCAAAGACATTATACTCCCAAAACTTGCACCAAGTATAATAGAAAGTTGTTCAAATTGTGCTAATTGGTTATCTCCCAAACCAAATAAAGGAATTATACTTAAAATAAAAAAAGCCATTAAAATTATAAATGTCCATTTTAATTTCTGTTTAAATGATAACTTTTTCTGATCAGGACCCTTAACTTCAGGCAAATTCGTTAATATTTTATCAATAAGTGACATCTTATTTTTGTACAGAACTTGTTACTTCTATTTTTCCTCCAGAATCCTTAACCTTTGTTATTGCTTTCTTAGAAGCAAATCTCACAACTATATTCAATTTTCTATTAATTTTCCCATTGCCTAACAATTTATCATAACCTACTTTTGTTAAGTCAATCAGTTCTTCATTGAATTGATCTAATTCACCAACATTTATTGTTTTATTTTTTCTTATAACCTCTTCGGGTCTTTTAAATCCTCTTTTACCAAAATATTTGTTACCATATTTGTTTATTATGCTAGGTTTTTTCTGGTCAGCTCTTTTTCCACTTCCAGCCATACCTCTGCCTCCCCTATTGCCCGCACCCCTTCTTTTTTTCCTACTGCCCCAGCCATGACTACTATGTCCCCTAAACCCAACATGCTTTTTTCTTTTTTTAATCATTTAAATCATCCTTATAATTAAATCATTAATCTTATTTCCCCTATAACCTAAAACTCCCCCAACAGAAAAATCCTTTTTTATACCCTTTCTCTCAAATCCTCCTTCAGGGGGTTTTAACTTAAAAAATAATTTTAATCCAGGAATATCTTTAAAACTCTTCTTAAACTCAAAAAATTCTTTAACAAAATCATCGAAACCAATTTTTAATTTTTCTTTTAGATAAGATTCGCTTAACTTATTCTTTCCAGCCAACCTGCCCCTTTTCTCTAATAAAGTTTTAACAGTTTTCTCATCAACCTCCCCCCAAGTAACATAATCCTTTATCTTCATAATCATTCCAGAAATAGACTCAGTACCTTTTACGATAATACAACCATGTTTATTAAATAATCTTAACATTCTCATAGTGTCCTCTATTTCTTTTTTTACCTTAACTCTCCCCCTAATCCTTACTATTGCAATCCATTTCATTTTTTAATCTGTCCACGAATCTTCATTTCATTAAGTTGTTTTAAGGCATCGAAACAAGCCCTAACCAAATTTATTTTTGTCTTGGTTTGCCCCTTGGTTTTAGAATAAACATCTTTAATTCCCGCCATCTCCAAAATTTTTTTACATTCTTCTTCTATCCTTAAACCACTACCTTTTGGGGCCGGCATTAACTCTATTCTGACACTTCCACACTTTCCTTTTACCTTAAAAGGAATAGAATGTTCAGTATCACAACCACATTCCCACGATCCACAACCTTTCCTTATTTTTATAAAATTTAGTCTTGCTTTTCTATTAGCCTTTTCCCTCGCAGGCATAGTTTCTTTTGCCTTTCCCATGCCAAGTCCAACATGATTTTCTTTATCTCCGACAACAGCCATAGCAGCAAACCTTGGTTTATTTCCTTCCCTTGTCTTTTTCTGAGTTTGTCTCCATATGCTTTTTTTACCGCCACCAAATTTACCTTTTGATTGACCAAATGCAATTAAATCAGATTCAAGATTTGGAATAAAAAAATCAATAATTTCAGCTTCCATAATAGTTGTTCCACTGTCAAGTATCTCATCTATATCTTTTATTTCTTCTAATTTTACCCTTTTACCCAAATTTGTTTTTGGTTTCCAAGCTTCTTTATCAAAAGAAAACTTATTATCTGGTTTACTCTGTTTCATGTTTCTTTTTTTCCTGCCGTTTACCATTTCATAATTTCCCTTCATTTTCTAATATTTTCTTTTTAATTTCATTAAATTTTTTTGGAATATCATCCGGATTAAAATCATGTTTTAAATAATCAGAAAATATGTTTGACTTCTTTTCCTTAAGCTTATTAAAATATTCTTTAATATGTTCTCCCATAATCCGTTTTTCATCAGGTAAAACTTCTTTTGAATGGGGCACATTAATCCCTCCATCTAATACGCCCTTTAAAGCACTATAAATAACTCCTCTCTTTATAGACACACTCAACCCGGCATCCAGAATTGCATCACTTACTCCTTTTTCTTTTGCTTTCTTTCCAGCATACAAACCAGTTAAATAAGCACATGGCAAATTCCTTTTTGCACCGCCCCAACCAAATTTATTTAGCACTCCACTATTAACAGTTAATAACACTTTGTCTCCGTCCTCATTAAATTCTACAAACTGTACAATAACATTTTTGTTTGTTTTTCTAACTATTAATCTGGTCTTGCCAGATTTTAACAGATTTAGCCTTTGTCTATAATCTGTTTTCCCTTCCCTTTTTCTTTTTAACATCGTCATTTTTTCAATAGATCATGCTCCTTTAAAAATAATCTTAAATGTCTCTTGCTTCTGAAAAATCCGCCTTTGGCTTTAAGGTACATTTGTCTATATGTTTTAGTTGAAATTAAACCCCGTTCCTTTAATTCATTTAAACTTACTCTTTGATTTCTTATCTTTATCATCCATGCTTCTTTTTTTGATAATCTTGAAGTTTTTTTCCCCTTTCTTTTGCCCGCACCCTTTCCCCGACCCTTTCTTTTTTGTTTTAGTTTCTTTCTTTTCCTATAGCTAGATTGCCCAGTTTTTGGTTTGGCCTGGATAGCCTTATCTCTTATTAAGGATCTTATGTCCGCCTTTGTTATTGCTTCTTTTATTTCTTCCAATCGATTTTTATCAAACCACACCCTATTTTGACCAACTTTTAATATTACTGAGGATATTTTCTTCTTATTAGTTAATGATTTCATATTAAATCACCCTCTCTTCCGGTTCTCTTTTTTTCTAAAACTTTCGTTTTCTCCTTTTTATCTTCTTTATCTTCTTTTTCCTCCGCTTTCTTTTTCTTTTCTTCTGCTTTTTTAATTGCAGCCTTTTTCTTCTTTGTTTTTGCTTCTAATTTTTTCTTTTTAGCAGAACTCTTGGCGTCTAACTTTTCCTTAACATTTTTAATAAAACCATCTACATCTTTAATATTAACAACTTTCAACTTTAATTCTTTAATTTTATTTAATAATTCTATTTTCTTCTTTAGTCCAACCTTGGAACCAATGCAAACAACTCCTTCTTTAACCGTTTCTAAATCCCTTAAGTTATTAACAACAATTTCTTTAAGACCATCTTTATTAAGAAATTTGACTTTTTTTGGAGAACCATAACCAACACTTACCTGCTTCCTATAACCTCTTAGGTTAAGCCTCATTTTTGAATGTCTTCCAGATGGCCTTCTCCATTTCTTTTTCAGTTTTTTAATCCGATGAGCATCCTGTCTAAGAAAACTAGGTTTCTTATTCTTAATTTTATTCCTCAAATCCAACAAATCTTTCATATTTCCTTACCAGCCTTACTAGTTATATAGCATCCATCCTGGAACCTTCTTCTATCTCTCTTATTGATCCTACATGCTTGTTCTATATTTGCTGCAGTTTGTCCAACATCTTCAATATTATGTCCATTAACAATTATTTCATCGCCACTAACACTAACATTAACACCCTCCAAAATTTTTGCTTTTCTGGGTATTTTTTCTCCTAAGAAATTTTTGATGGTAACAAGATTATTCTCAACATTTACTGACATTGGAAAATGACTGGAACATATTTTTAATTTATATTCAAATCCGTCCTTTAATCCCGTAATCATATTTTTAATATGGGCTTTAACAGTACCCACCATTGTTTTATCTCTCTTTGTTCCCCTTTTACTTTCGATTACAATATTATTTTCTTCTTTTTTGAAATTTAAACCAGGAACTATGATCCGTTTAGAAATCTCTTTTTCATCAGCTTTCATTCTAATAATTCTATTTCCTACTTCTGCAGAAATCCCTTCCGGAATTTCTATTTTTTCTTCAAAACCTTTTTTCATTTTAATAACAATAAGCCAATAATCTTCCCCCGATTTTATTTTTCTTAGCTTCGTGGTGAGTCATAATTCCTTTTGAAGTAGAAACAACCAAAACACCAAAGTTTTTAGCAGGCAAAAATCTTTTTTCGAATTTTTCAAAACCATCTTTATTAACAGAAAATCTTGGTTTTATGACTCCAGTCTTGTTAATTTTACCAATTAAATTTACTATAAATATTCCTCCCCGACCATCCTCAACATGTTTAATATCCCCAAGATAATAATTGTCTTTTAAAATACCCAGTACAGATTTAATTACCTTAGAAGTAGTTTTAACTAGACAAGTCTCCTTGCCTACGATTTCCGCATTCATTATATTGTTCAAAGCATTAGATAATGTATCATTTAACATTTTTTCACCTAAATTTCCTAAATCCCAATTCTTTAGCAAACTGCCTAAAGCATCGCCTGCAATAACCCAATTTATACTTTCTGATATACCCTCTGCTATTTCCACAACGTTTACATTTAATTGTGGATTTTCCAAATTTTCTATCCTTGGGTTTATTATGCTTTAGGAATTTCTTAAGTTTGACAGGTTTATTTTTCAATTGTTTGAAAACTTTGTTATAATTGCTTATTGTCATTTTTCAACCTCAATCCCAAATTTTTCATTCATAAATTTTATGGCTTCATCTTTAACTATTCGATGTCTTGCCGGAATCTTCTTTATTCTAAGTTTCCTTCTCTTGATTCTAAATCCTGGCCGCATTAAAGTTACAGCGACTTCCAAACCAATTATTCCAATTTCAGCATCATATTCAACACCAGGAATATCTAAATATTCTGCTATTCCAAATGAGAAGTTTCCATGATCATCAAAATTTTTTTCATTAAGTTTGCCCCCCTTCGCAACAAGTAATCTTTTAAGTACTTCAATAGCTTTTTCTTTTCTTAAGGTAACCTTGGTTGCTATTGTTAAACCAGGCCTAAGATTCCATGTGGGAATTCTTTTTTTCGAGGTAGTTTTTACAGGCTTCTCTCCAGTTATAATATTAAGCAATTTTACAGCCGCATCTAATTCTTTTCCGGGACCGCCCACACCAATATTCAAAGTAATCTTCTCAATTTTTATATCTCTCATCCCACAATCTCCTTATTTATAACGAAAGCATAATCTTTTAATGTTTCAAAAACACCATCCTTTGTTTTAAAAACAATCTTAGGGTTCTCTCCTTCAAGTGTTTTAATACTTTCAACAACACCCACCTTTCCAACATGCTTCCCTTTTGTTAAGAATATCAAAGAACCCTTATCCAATTTCAGATGATTGTTTATTTTTTTATTTTCCAAATCAAAAACAACACTATCTCCTACTTTATATCCATCTTTTTTAATTATGAGATTCCTTCCATCAAATAAATTAAGCTGAACATGTCCTTTCTTAAGCATAGTTTTGCCGGATATTTTACATAATTTTTCAGAAGAATTTTTTATTGGTTTCAGATAGAACTTGCCTCCTTCATCCAGCAATAAAACATAAATATTCTTAATACTAGGAATTTCTATTATGTCCATTACACCCAAGGGAAATTTATGTTCTTTTATTATTTTTTTATTAACAATGATTTTCTCATCATTCAATATTTTTTTAACTTCTCTTGTAGTTTTAGCATAATTTAGTAATTTCTTTATAACAAGGCTAAGAGATATACAATTCTTTAAGCTATGGGGACCTGGAAGAGGCCTAGTTACAAATTTAATACCCTTTCTTCTATTCATAGGCCAACTTTTTGGTGCATTCAATCTTTTTAAATGAAATTTTGTCATTTTGTTTTTTTAATTCTCCTTTTATCTTCCAAATTGAGATCAATTATTTGAACATTTGATGGATTAATAGGGTAAAATGCCTTTGTCCCATCTTTTTTTACATTTTCAATATTATCCACATAAACCTTAGTTTTCTTAACCATGACTCTGTTAACCTTGCCTACTTTTTTCTTGAATTGTCCCCTTAAAATCTTTACATTATCTCCTTTCCTCAATGGAATGTTCCTTATACCATATTTTTTTCTTAGTTCTTTACTTAAATTTGCAGACAAAAACCGTCTTTTTATATGCAACGGAGCATTGTATACGTACTTTCTCTGTTTTCTGGGTTGTTTACTAGATTTCCATTTACTAACCCAATCCTTTTTCATACTACCACCTTAGCTAATTTTGAAATCGCTGGCCATCTTTCAGCAGCTTCCTTTGCAATTGGGCCTTTAAACAAAGTACCCTTTGGATTTCCTTTATCATCTTTTAATACAACTAAGGCATTATCTTCAAATTTAATTCTCATGCCATTAGGTCTTCTATATTCTTTTTTTTGCCTAACAATGACAGCCAATACAACAGTTTTTCTAATATCTGGCCTACCTTTAATAACAGACCCCATAACTTTATCGCCAACACCTGCAGCCTGCCGCCTCCTTTTTGTTGTTTTATGCCCAAAAACAGTAAATATCTTAACCATCCTGGCACCGGAGTTGTCACAAGCAGCAATCCTTGAACCAACCGGGATTCCCTTTGTTATCCTTGCTTTAACAGCTTTCATTTTAAAACCTCAATTATAACAAAATTCTTTAATTTGCTTATCGGTTTGCTTTCCATAATCTTGACTTTATCTCCTACCTTAACATCAACACAATCTGGCTTATGAACATGCAATCTAGTTCTTCTTTTCTCATATCTTTCATACTTTGGAATGTAAAATAACCTAAGCCACTCAACTACAGCAGTTTTATGAACATTTACTTTTATAATATCCCCAACAAAAACCCGGCCCCTCAATTTTAGATTTCCATGAAAAGGACAATGTTTATCACTACATGTTTTCTTTCCTATTTTCTTTTCTTTTGATTTATCTTGTGTTTTCATTACAATCTCCTGATTTTTTTTATTCTTTCTTCAGGTCTGCCAACTAATATTTTTCCATTAACTTCATAATTTTTGCCTTTCACTTTCATTTTCAATATAACTTCTGACTTGATAATTTTCTTCTTGCCCTCTTTTGTTTTCATTGTGAGCATATTTCTTGTTTCATCTATTATTTCCCCTTTAATGCCTTCCAGACTTTTGTTTTTTGAGCTTACTATCTCTACATCTAACCCAACTAGCTCATAACGAGCCAAAGTTTTATTACCGTTCATATTTTATCTTATAGTTATCGTTTCTTTTGCAAATCCAAGTTTCACAAGTTCTTCAACAGCTTTTTTTAAATGATTCCCTTGTAATTCTATAGTACCACCTTTTGCAGTACCACCGCAAGCAAGTCTGGACTTAAGCTTCTTTGATAAATCTTTTATATCAATTTCTTTTTGATTTATCCCTTCAATGATAGTCATTAATTTTCCAAACTTCCTTTTTACTGTTCTAACAGTTATTCTTTGATCTTCTTTTGCAATAACTTCACACACACACAGAGTGTCCTTAGGTAATCCGCATTTTGGACATATTTCACTCATTCCTTTAATCTATCCTCCTTAGGTTTATTTTTTTCCAAATTTCCTATCCTTGTAAAAATCCGAGCTATAGTTTTCTTTACCTCCTTAACACCACCGGGATTTTGGGGAGGTGTTCCAGTTGAAATTTGAGCATTAATCTTGATTAATTCTTTTTTTAGTTCTATTAACTTACTCTTTAATTGTTCTTTTCCCATAGCCCTAAATTCATTTTTCTTTATTATCGCCATCTTCTTTCTCCTTTATTTCTTCTTTCTTTTCAGCTACCTTCTCATTTTTAACAGAGTTCTCAACTTCTTCTTCCTCTTTAACTGGTTCTTCTTCCTCAACTTCTGCTTTTTTAATAGTAACTTTGTCTGGAAATTTTATGTCTGGAGGTAAAATAGTAACCTTAACCCCGATGCTGCCTCGCTTAAGGTTAGCAACAGCATTAGCTCTTAAAACCTGCGTTTCAGAAACATCGCCAGATTTTTTCAAATAACCCTTAGAGAACCTCCAACTTTTAGCTCTGGACCCCGGAACACCAACGCCACCAATAACAATCTCTGCCCCAATCGCACCAGCACTCATAATCGATTTTAATGTATTATATCCAATGAACTTAAATCTATTTGAACCATATCTTTCTAAAGTATAAACAATTCTGTCAACAACAGAGTTAGGATCTAAAAAAGGATTTTCTATTTCTGCAACCTCTATTTGAGGATTTTCCATATCAAACTTATTTTTTAGGTTTGCAGTTAATCTTTTGATATTTTCTCCTTTCTTTCCAACAATCAATCCAGGCCTAGATGTATATATGATGATCTTTTCACCCAATGGAGTCCGTCTTATTTCTATCTTACTGTGTCCAGATCTTGTTAATTCCTTAGCTACAAATTCCTGAACCAGGTGTTCTTTAATTTTTTGCGAAACAAATTTTCTTTCAATCATTTTTTATTTTCCGTTTTCTCCTTTTTCTGTTCTTTTTCTTCAACAATAACTTCTACATGGGTTCTTTTCATTTTTCTTCTAAAAAACCTTCCATAATGCCAGGGAGCAGATGCCCTATCAGCCTTAACGCTTTTTATAATTAGGTTTTTAGTGTCCAGACCCTTATCATGAGCATTGCCCTCAACACTATTTAATAATCTTAAAATTTCTGAACAAGCATTTTTAGGAAATCTTCCAGAGGAAATCCTTCCCCTTTTATGCCCCATATCTTTGTTAAATCTTCTAAATGGAATAGCTACTTTTTTTTCAATAACATCTTTTAAAATATTTTTAGCTTTTTCAAGATTCTTCCCCCTAATAAAATTACATATTTCAATACTTTGTTTGGTAGAAATTGAAAGATCCCTACCGCTTACCTTTGCAATATGTGCTGATTTCATTTGACGCTTATAGCCGAGCTAGATCTTGTAGCTCCTACTCCTGGTGCAGAATGTGTTACTCTATTCCTAGTTAAACTAAATTCTCCAAGATAATGTCCAATCATTTCTGGGATGATCATAATAGCGATAAAATTTTTACCATTGTGAATATGAATCGTTAATCCAACCATTTCTGGAAGAACAACCATGTTTCTGCAATGTGTTTTTATTGATTTTTTATATTTTCCATCATTAGTCTTTCTCACCTTATTCAACAGAACCTTCTGGCTATCACTAAATCCCCTTAACAAACTTCTTTTTTGTCTTGTTGGTAAAAGTTTTAAAAACTCTTTGACATCCATACTCTTTAATTCTTCTAAATTCTTGCCGCGAAATATAAACTCTCTTGCCATTTTATTTCTTCTTTCCAGTCCTCCTAGCCCTTATTAATCCTATGTTTCTTCCAGGCGGTGCATTTCTTGGAGGAGTTTTCGGCTTACCAACATTCCTTCCACGTCCAGAACCAAATGGGTGGTCTACAGCATTCATAGCAACACCACTTGTTCTTGGATATAATCTTCCTTTAGCTTTCATAGCATGATATTTTGTTCCAGCCTTAACAAAAGGCTTGTCTTTTTTTCCTCCGCCAGCAACAACTCCAATAATAGCCATACATTCTGGATTTAATGTTCTCTGTTTTTTTGAAGGCAATTTGATTATTATTCTATCAGGAAATTTTGCAACTATCCTAGCAAAGCTACCTGCAGACCTACAATATGAAGGCTTTCCAGGTTGAGATTCAATGTTAAAAATTGATTTTCCTTCAGGGATATCCTTTAAAGGTAAAATATTTCCAGACTTTATCTCCTTACCATTTACCTTAATTGTGTCATTAACCACAATTCCTTGCGGTGCAGGAATAATTATCTTTTCATCTTTAAAATCAATCTTTGCTAAAGGAGCAGAATGCCCCGCACAATGAATTAGTTCTACTACTTTTCCTTCCATAACGCCTTTCTTCTTAGGGCTAGTTATTTCTCCTTTAAATTTATGACTTTTTGCCCTATAAGTAGGAGTACCTTTCCCCCTCCTTTGTGTTATTAGTGGCTTTCCCATTTTATATCAGTCCTAATTGAGTTGCAACATCCATTGCAGGAGTGCTCTCATCTAATTTTAAATAAGCCTTTTTTTTATTGTTTGGCAATATTGTAGTATTAACTTTCAAAACTTTAACTTTGAAAATTTTCTCAACAGAGTCCTTTATTTCATTTTTTTTTGCCTTTCTATGCACAATAAATATCATTTTATTTTCATTCTGCATTAACCTTACAGCTTTTTCAGTTGTAAGAGGATATTTAATTATTGAAAATTCTTTCATTTTTTCTTTTCCATAAACAATTTTTCTTTATTCATTTTTTCTAAAGCATTCTCACTATAAATTGTAAGCCTTCCGGCATTACAACCCGGAGCAAGCAATTCAGCATTAATGTTTTTGATTTTTGTTATATCAATTCCTTGTAAATTTTTTCCAGTATCAATTAAATCACATTTATCACTCACAACAATCAAAGGACCTTTTTTTATCCTATATTTTCTTCCTCTGGATTTTCCTTTTCCAGCCCTTATTTTTTTCTCGCTTATCCTTTCTAATTCTTTTTCTAAACCAACTTTAATCAAAAACTCTTTCAATTCTTTTGCCTTTTTTATTTTTTCAATGCTTTTATCAACAATGATTGGAGTTTCTTTAAATAAATGACCGCGTGATTTAACTAACTCTTTGTTCAATGTAGCTCCCAATGCAGACCTAATAGCTTTTCTTCTCTCCTTAATATTTATTTTTTTACTAAAATCTTTCACAGCTTTCGGAGGATGAGCTTTCCGTCCACCAACTGTTCCAGGAGCAACCGCTGCAGTAAAAACAAATTGGGTTCCTCTTCTAGTCATTACTTTTCTTGGGACCCTGGATATTCCTCTTCCATAACCTCCCCTATACTTTCTCCTTCTTCTAGATAATTTTGCACTTTGTCTCATTCCTGCATCTGACTTAGCCCCATAAGCTTGTCTTTTATTGGATTGAATAGCCAAAACAGCCCGTTTTATTAAATCCGGCCTATACTCTTCCTTAAACTGTTCAGGCAAATTAGCATCTTTAACCTTTTCACCTTTCAAATTAACAACCCTCATTGTTTACTCCGTAAATTAATTGTTTTAATTTCAATTTGATAACCTTTGTTTTTTGGTCTTATCGGTTCTGTTAAAATAATTGGTCTTTTTACCGGACCGGGAATAGAACCTTTTAACAACAAGTAATTATTTTTGATCAATCCATAATGCAAAAAACCACCCTTAGGATTAATTTCTTCAGGTTTATCACCAGTTTTTAACAACCATTTATTATATTCTGTTCTTAAATGATAGCCCATCTTTCCTGGTTGAGGAACCGTATAACTTACTCTTTTAGGAGTCCAAGCACCTAATGTACCAATACCTCTTTTAGTTTTCTCAGATTTGTGCTGCCTTATAATAACACCATACCTTTTTACTGTTCCCTGAAAACCCTTTCCAGTTGTAACTCCATGAACATCTACAAAATTACCTTCATTAAAAACATCATTTAATTTAATTTCTTTATCTAAATATTCTTTAGCAATTTTTAATTTAGTTTCTTTATCTCCAGAAATCTCAAGTTCAAATAAATCTGGTTTTTTCTTACCTATGCCAATTAATTTAGGCTGACTATAAACAACCAATCTTAGATCATCAAATTCTTTTGGTTCTTGACTTTTCTTAATTTTTATTTTTCTAGCTAATTCCTTGTCGATTTTTGAAGAAAGAAGCATAGAAAGAGGGTTTAAAACATCATCTCGTTTTTTATAGAATCGAATCCCTAAAATTCTTAGGGGAGGACACTCAATCACTGTAACAGGAACACTAATCATGTTTCCTTTATTAACAGATTCAGAATTATCCCTCATATTAATGTGAGTCATACCAGCCTTATAACCCAGAAACCCTAATATTTTTCCTTCTTTTGATTTAGCCCAAGACCTTATTCTCGGAATTATTTTTTTAGCCTTCTTTCTAGGCCAAAACTGCAAACTTCCTCTCCTAGGTGAACGTATTGTAGGCATTTTTCTCTCTATGAACACACTCACTTTTCGCGTGAGTGGCAAGTTAAAGACATCAACTTGCGCTCGCCTTATAGAATCAGCGGCTGTATACTTATTAGATAACCTTTACTAGCCATCTTGTAATCAGTAGGGTGATGCTCTAAGGATACAGCCTATTTATAAAGTTTATGATTTTAAGAATAAAAGGAATGCCTTATTAAAAAAAGGAAATATTTAAATATTTTCCTCAGAATCCAATAATAAAACAATCTTGGAGGGTTTTGAAATGAGAAAAAGAATTTTGCCTCTAGCCGCAATGGAATCCATATTAAAAAAGAGATCTAGTGCAGTAAGAGTAAGTAATAGTGCTAAAGAAGCATTAAGAGACATTTTAGAGGAAATAGGAGAAGAAATAGGAGAAAAAGCAATTAAGTTAGCACATCATTCTGGTAGAAAAACTGTAAAAGATGTTGACATTAAGTTAGCTGCCAAATAACCTTATTTCATCTTTTTTGTAATATCAATATCTTTGTTACATTTCTTACATTGAAATCTTAAAACCTCAACAGATTTCCTTTTGCCAGTCTCTTCATTTATTTTAGAAACCTTTTTTCTTTTAAATGGAATCTGTGTTTCACCTTCAAAACCACAAAAAGGACATTTATATTTGATATTGCAAGTTAATTTTTCTTCATATTCTTTTTTCTCTTCAATATTATCACAACTAGAACAAACATACTCGGTAGCCCTAACTTTTATTTTACCGGTTTTGGGATTTTTGGGCTTACTCATTAAACCTTCATTACATTTATCACACTTCTCTTTAAAAACCCATGCAGATATCCTGCCGTCCCCAATAATCCTTCTAGTAAAATAAACACATTCATCCATTGATTCTGGTTCTTTTAACATTTTTATTTGTTTAATTTTATTTTTTATTTAAATCTTTTCTTTTCAACTCAATACTCACAGCACCACAATTAACCCTTATATACCTAGGACACAAAGTATATTCATAATTATTTTTATTACAATACTTAATTATTTCTTCTTTATTATCATGAAACTTAACAATTACATTAATACCTCTTTTATCTTTATGAATTATATCAAACTCTTTTAATTCACCCTTAACTTTTTTATTTAATTTATCAAATTCTTTCCATCTTTCCTTAATATTTTTTAATTTTCTATTTAATTTATTATAATCTCCTTCAAAATCTTCCTCAACACCTAATTCATTATCACTTGCAATAAAACCACCATAACCCAAATCAACAGTTTTCCATTTACCAAAACTACCGAAAATAATATCTCCCACCTTGGCAATCTCTAAACCCAAACTCCCAGAAACATCATTAATCACCAAACATTTTTTCTTTTTACAGATATTATAAATTTCTTTCATTGGCTGCTCAGCAAAATATCCAGTTAAGCTATTAATCAATAAAACAGAATTAGAATTAACTTTTTTCTTTAAATCATTTAGATCAACAATACCATAATCTGTTTTTAATTTTATAATCTTTTTAGGATATTGATAATAAGTAATCCACCCACCCTGGTCTTGAATTAAAAAAGTTTTATCCTTAAATTCTTTAGAAATAAATTTTATCGCTTTATTTCCTCTGCTTAAAAAATAAATATTTTTTTTATTAATTAATTTTTTAAACATATTATTATTTATCCTCCCCCTTCATAGTCTATAGGAGATTTTTTATATCTCATTGGGTCAGGTTCTCGTAATCTCTCTGTTATCTTACATTTTCTCTTTAATTCATAATATGGGTCTAATTTTATACTTTCAATATGCCTTATGACATCTCCCAAGTTATACATTTGATAAGCTCCCCTATTAACCAGAATTCTAATGTGATGATCATCTTCACAGTCTTCTTCACCGTCCTCTCCATGGGGGTGTATAATATAATCGGTACGATCATTCATAGAAGAATTTCCAATGATTTCACTTAAAACCAAATCCTCATCAATAAATTCAATTTCCCTGCCACCCGACAATTTATGTGATTTGGTACGTGATGCAACAAAAGTTTTAATTCTTTTATCATACTTAGTTAAAACAGTAACAAGATTACTTAAATCAAAATAATAATCTCCATTAATTATTTCGAATTCAATCTCTCCTCTATGAAATGAAATATTTTTCCTATCTCCAAAAGAAATTGTAATTTCTTCTACAACTTCCCCTTCTACAACGTCTTCCATCATAAGATTAACAAATACATTAAATTTAAATAGCTTATTGATAGGAATTCGTATTAAAGCCCCATGGTGTAGTGGTCAAATTGTTCTAGATTTACCTTCTAGATCAAGACTTAGCATATCAGGCCCTGGAGATGGAGGTTCGAATCCTCTTGGGGCTAGCGCTCCTGTAGTGTAGCCCGGTTAAGCATACCAGCCTCTCGAGCTGGTGACGCGAGTTCAAATCTCGCCAGGAGCATTGGGCTTGTGGTCTAGTCTGGCTATGACATTACCCTCACACGGTAAAGGTCCCCGGTTCAAATCCGGGCAGGCCCATCAAAACCTTTAAATAACTTAATTTTAAGCCTAATTCTATGAAATTTTACATTACAACCCCAATATATTATCCAAATGATATCCCCCATATAGGACACGCATACACCACAATAGCCGCAGACGTCCTATCTAGATGGAATAAATCTAGAGGAAACAACGTATTTTTTCTAACTGGAACCGACGACCATGGAAAGAAAATAGCTCAGACAGCAAAAAAAGCAGGAAAAACTCCAAAGGAATTTACAGATGAACTAATACCTAAATTTAAGGAAGCTTGGAAAAAGCTTAATATAAAATATGATAGATTTATCAGAACAACAGACAAGGACCATGAAAAAGTTGTTTCCAAAATCTTACAATTAGTTTATGATAAAGGAGATATTTATAAAGGAACCTATGAAGGATTTTATTGTACTGGTTGCGAGGCATATTATACTGAAAAAGATATAGAAAATAATCGTTGCCCCATTCATAAAACAGAAGTAGAAAAATTAAAACAAGAAAGTTATTTCTTTAAATTAAGTAAATACAAAAAAAAACTTTTGGATTTATACAATAAAAACCCAGAATTTATTCTTCCTGATTCAAAAAGAAAAGAAATAATCTCTAGAGTTAAAAAAGAGTTAAGGGACTTAAGTATTTCTAGAACAGATTTTGATTGGGGCATTCCATTGCCTTTTGATAAAAAACATGTTTGTTATGTTTGGTTTGATGCTTTATTTAATTATTATAGCGCTACAAGAACTAAAGGCAAGGAAAAATTTTGGCCTGCCGATGTTCACCTGATAGGTAAAGATATCTTATGGTTTCATACTGTTTATTGGCCTGCTTTTTTAATCTCAGCAGGAATCGAACTTCCAAAAACAGTTTTTGCCCATGGATGGTGGACTTTTGATAAAGAAAAGATATCTAAATCAAGAGGAAAAGTTTTGAATGTTGATGATCTTATAGAAATTGCCGGTGTTGACTCAGCAAGGTATTTTTTAATAAGGGAAACCCCCCTTGGGGATGACGGCGACTTTTCAGAAAAATCTTTAGTTAACAGAAATAATAACGAGCTAGCTAATGATTTAGGAAATTTATTATCGAGAACATTAACATTAATTGAAAAGAATTTTAATTCAGAGATTCCAAAATCAAAATCAGAATTAACCTTTGATATAGGAAAAATAGACAAACTAATGAAAAACTATGAACTAGATAAAGCATTAGCAGAAATATGGAAATTTGTTAATAAATGTAATAAATACATTAACGATAAAAAACCATGGGAAGTAAAAGATAAAGAAAAACTAGCTAAAATACTTTATACATTAACAGATTCACTAAGAATAATATCAATTTTACTCCACCCATTTATACCAGAAACTTCAGAAAAAATAAATAAACAATTAAATATTAAACTTGGAACACTAAAAGATTGTAAGCCAAATTTACTAAAAAAAACAAAAATTAAAAAAGGAGAACATTTATTTAAAAAAATCTAAAATGGAATGCAAAAAAGAAGAAATCCTAAAAGACTGTCCTTGTACCTATCCAGGATGTTCAAGAAAAGGAATTTGTTGTGATTGTTTAAAATATCATTTAAAGAGTAATCAACTTCCAGCATGTTGCTTTTCAAAAGAAGCCGAAGCTACATTTGATAGAAGTTTTGAAGCTTTCATAAAAGATAGGAGTTAAAATGGAAAAAATATCATTTCAAGAATGGCAAAAATTAGATTTTAGAGTTGCAAAAATCTTAGAAGTTGAAGACCATCCAAATGCAGATAAATTAATAGTTCTAAAAATAGACTTAGGTAATGAACAAAGAACCATTGTAGCTGGAATTAAAAGCCATTACAAAAAAGATGAATTAATAGGAAAAAAAATAGTAGTATTTACTAATTTAGAACCAGCCATGTTAAGAGGAATTAAATCAGAAGGAATGTTATTGGCAGCAGTAAAAGGAAAAGATGAAGAAATAGTTTTAATAACACCAGAAAAAGACATTGAGGCAGGAACAAAAGTATCATAGAAACTTTTTTATATTACTTCTTTTCAAAAATAAAAAATGAAAATTCATAAACATAAAACATTGCAAAGAATTGGATCCTGCAAGATGTGTGGTCAATGTTGTAAAAATCTAGCTTTAGAAATTGAAACTTCTGCAGAACCAAATGGACATTCTAAAGCAGCAGCAGCAAAAATTGAAAAACAAAAAGAAATTAATAAATACATTAAAAAAGGGTATAAAGATGTTGAAGCTTCAAGAGTAACATGGTTAAAAGGAAATGATTTTAAATTTACCTTAACATTAACCTGCCCACATCTTAAAGGAAATAAATGTGTTATACATTCCAATAAAGGATATGGTAATAAACCAGACTTCTGTAGAAAATTTCCAGAATATGGCGTGGATAGGCCAAAGAATTGCGGATACAGATTCAAAAGAGTTCTTTGTTAAAATATAGGGAATGGGCCCGCTGTGATTTGAACACAGGACCTCCCGATATCTGACCTTACTCTAGCTATCAGTTTCACCGGATTTTCAATCTTAATCCACGGGTGCGCTAGCCAGACTACGCCACGGGCCCC
>JAFCDD010000028.1 GCA_017609845.1 Candidatus Woesearchaeota archaeon
TCTAATACAGAGATTGAATGTTGGGATTCTGAGGACGAATTCGACATAGATAAAAATGACAAAGAAGATTACGATGTTTCATTTGAAATACCAAATGATGAAGAAATTGGCAAGAAAGACAGTTATTTATTGTTTGCAGTTATTGAAGGTGAAGATGATGACGAAGGAGATCCAAGATGTTTCTTTGAAAGTGAAGATATTGACATAGAAAGAGACAAATATGATATTTTGATAACTGATATGACTTTAAGTCCAACTACTGTTAGCTGTGGAGAAAGCTTCCAAGTTACTGTTGACCTAGAGAATGTAGGTTATAAGGAAGACGATAGTGTTTATGTTAAGTTTTTAGAAAGAACATTAGGAATTGATGAAAGATCTGCTACATATACACTAGAAAAATACGATAGGAGAGATAACGATGCTACAGTAAGAGAGACTTTTATTGTTCCAGAAGATGTTAGTGAAAAAGACTATTCAATTGAAGCTGTAGTCTATTTTGATGACGAAGATTTAACAAAATCTAAATTTGCAACTTTAACTGTTAAAGATTGTGGACCTGTTATACCCGATGTACCACCAGCACAACAAGCTTTGTTAAGTGTTGATGAAGCTACAAGGGTTGGAGATTCATTTAGCATACCTGTTAAGGTTACAAACAAAGCAAAAGACATGGCCCAGTTTACCTTAGAAATAACTAATGTAGATGCTTGGGCTGAAGCTGTAACTGGCCAATCTGTTATGTTAGATGCAGGACAGACAGGAACATACTACTTTTACTTGAATAGTAAAGAAGATGTTTTTGGAAGACAATCAGCCACTGTTAATCTTAAATCTGGTGCAAACATCGTTAAGAGTCAACCAGTAACTATAGATTTAGGTGAAAAACAAAAAGGATTTGACTTTGGAAGTGTGGATTCAACAGTGTTTTGGATTATTGGAGACATAGTGTTGATAGTATTAGCAGTGTTTTTCATAAAGTTGTTGTTTACTGGTAAGAAGAAATAATTTCTTCTTTTTTATTTTCTTTTTAGTTTTTTTGTTGTAAATAGTTTTTCTTTTGTATATTTATTTATTATAAATAAGATTCCTGTTATTATTAAAGGTCCTGAAACTAAAATAAAGGTTATTAAGGTTAAATTATTTATTGCTAGGAATACATACAGTAAACCGAGAATAATGAATACAATGCCTCCTATTTGCTCATATTTCCATGCTATTATTGTTGTTATAAGAAGAATAACCCAGATTAAACTTTCTACTACGGTTACAAATGAAAGACCGTGAGATAATATGGTAAATAAGAACCAGAATATTGTGATTATTATAGCTAGTATTCTTGGGGTCCAATATAAGATTTTATTCATTTTTATTTAATATACTGATACTATTTAAATTATTTTTGTTTTTTTAGATATTTTGATACTGCAACTTTCTAAAACCACAATTCTTACGAAAATTATACCAAAACATTTATAAAGTATGAAAAGTATGAATAGTCAGATTAAAATGGAAATAGAAATAAGCAAACTTGGAGAAAGAGGACAAATTGTAATTCCTCAAGAAATAAGGCAAAAATTGAAAATGAAAAAAGGAGAGAGATTTTTAGTGATTAATGAAAAAGAAGACATAATTTTTAGGCCACTAAAAAAAATAAGATCTTTAGAGGGGATACAAGAAGATATTATTGATATGCAAATAGCTAATAAAAGATGGAAGGAAATAGAAAAAGGAAAATATAAAGAAAGTAATAAAGAAGATTTCTTAAAAGAAATAGAGAGTTGGTGATACATTGAGGGTAATAAGAACTAATTCTTTTAGTAAAAATGTTAAAAGATATAAAAAAGATAAGACATTGATTAGTCGATTAAGAAAACAAGTAAATAAAATTGCTGAGAATCCCGAAATAGGGGATTTTTTAAGAGGAGAAAAGAAAGGAGAAAGGAAAATTTATATTTCACCTTTTAGATTATTGTATTCTTATGATAAGAAAAGAGATATTCTTTATTTATTAGATTTTGATAAGAGAAGCAGGATTTATAAAAAGAAATAAAAGCGCACGGAGGATTTGCACTTGCTGGTATATATTATCCTTATTTATTAAATAATTATTTTCTTAAATAGTTTTTCTCATTAGAAAGATAGAGTATACCCAGCATAAAAAAAGCATATTAAAAGATGTTTTTGAACTTAAGTTTAAACCTTTGTTGGCTATTCTTTTAACTACTTTGTTTATTACATTGGTTGTAGAGTGGTTAAACATTTATTCTATTGCATGGAGTTACGGAGATTTGCCATTTGAAAATATAACTTTTTTTGGAATTCCCATAGCATTATTTATAGGATGGATACTTCTTGTTGTGATATACCTTTCTTTTTTTAGAGTATTTTTTAGGGAACGGGTAAGATTATTCTAGTTATTATTTTAGCGCAATAAAGTTTATAAATAAGTAAAGAATATTTTATTTAAAATGGCTGTCTCATTACCTCCATTATATGAATTTGCAGATTGGGCTTATAGAACTGTAACTGCCCCATTTCCTAAAGAGATCCAGGACAATTTAGCGACCCCCACTGTTTTGGGATTTGGAGGAACTTTTGGTGTTTTTAGAGGATTATATTCATTATCAGAAAGATATCTGTCTGATTGGTTTAATGAAAATGTTTTGCCTTGGGTTAATAATGCTGTTGGAATAGGAGTTATTATTGTGCCTCTTGCTTATGCTATTTTTAATCCTGAAGGAGCTCTGGACGCTGTTACTAATCATCCTAAATATGCTGCTGGAATTGGTGGGAGTGTTAGTGGAAGTTTGACTGCTGTTTTTGAAAATAATAGAATAACTCAAAAAAGAAGGACCAGGGATTTGGAGAAAGGATTTAAGAGACTTAGAAAAGAAGTTCTTGAGGGCAAACTAGGTATTGATTAATTT
Source organism: Candidatus Woesearchaeota archaeon (assembly GCA_017609845.1). Classification (GTDB taxonomy): domain Archaea; phylum Nanobdellota; class Nanobdellia; order SCGC-AAA011-G17; family JACPNG01; genus JAFCDD01. The sequence continues at coordinate 2,928 of JAFCDD010000028.1, forward strand.
TTCTTGGTTTTTGTAGTTTTTTATATTATTAAAGATATTTTTAGTTATAATAATCCCTCTTCTTTTAAAGTACATATGTTTATTGCACTTGTTAGCTTTTGAACTATATAGGCTACTTTCTCGATCATTTTTGCTCTTTGTTCATATTCACAAAATGTACTTTTTCCTTCAATAACAATCCCCTCCAACTGAAGACAATCTGTTTCGAAAGACCTCTCCGCGTTTTTTAAATAAATATTAACATGCTTAAGTGAGACTGGAAGTAGTATGGCTTCAGAGACCGATAATTCATATTTTATTATTGAGTGACATAGTAAAGATCTAGAATAATTATCTTCTGCTAAAGCATTGCTTTCTGATTCTAAATTACCTTTTTCTTTATTATCTAATACCTCTTTTATCTGAGCAAAATGAGCTTCACGATTTGCCCGCATGCTTTCATATCTATTTGCTATCTCAAAGATACTAAGATTGTATTGACTTGCTAACTCTTTAGATCTATAATGTCTTAGATCATCTAATGAATTAATAACATGTATCATATAAAAAATTAAAGAGATTTTGGTATATAAATCTTCCTATTTTTACTACTTATTAGAAATGAACAATATAATAATGTTTGGTACTAAAGAGTTAAAAAGCGCACGACAGGATTTGAACCTGTGATCGTCGCTCTGCAGGCGACTGCCTTACCACTTGGCCACGTGCGCAATAAGATAAATATTATAAGAATTAATTATAAATGTTTCTATTATTGTATTAGTTCTTGCAATCTTTGTTCTAGGAGTTCTAGAAGGCCAATACAGGCTCCATAAGGAACGTCCTCCGGATATTTAGAATCTATTGTTCCATCTGTCTTTTTATCCCAAAAATATGGATTATCTCTCCAATGTTTTCGGTTGTCATTTATAATTTTATCAATTAAATCTGCAGTTTCTCCGTATTCTTTACTTCTTGAAAGAGCTTCTAGTTCTGAGAAATCTACTTGTTTTTTAACTAATCCTCCGTTTACAAATAAATCTCCGTTTGCGTATGCTATTGTTGATATTAGAACACTAGTATCTTGATTTATTCCTGTAAAATATTCATTATTTGCTTGCAGAAAACCAGATGCTTCTTCTTGGCTTATTCTGACTCCTATGCTTGTTGCGTCTAATTCTTGTAGGTATGATCTTATTTTTTCTCCTAGGTCTCTAACATGATCCTTATTATAACCGTCTTGAGAAAAAACTAGTGAGCTAGGAGCAACTAAACAAACTGCTAGACTAAGGGTAAATTCTCTTCTTGTTGGTTTATTCATTTTATTCTTTATCAGTAAATTTTACTTTTATTTAAACCTTTCTATGTTTTATCACTTTAGAATGGATACTGAGCCCGGAGGGATTCGAACCCACGATCCCCAGCTTAGAAGGCTGGTGCCTTATCCAGACTAGGCTACGGGCTCATGATATTTTTAGATATTTGGTATTTAAAAAGGTTGTTTTTCGTAGATATAACGAAATTTTTTGATTAATATTTATAAAAAGTAGATTTTTATTCTTGGTAACTGATGTTAAAGAATAATAAGAAACAGAAAAGTTTATATAATACTCTTATATATACTTATATAATATGGAAAAGACAACAATTTTGCATAGCCCAACCTTAGAGTCAGTTATTATGGTAGAAAAAACTATACAAAAATATAGTCAAGAGTGTGGCGATATTAAAATATTTAGAAAATTCCGGGAAGATTATTATAGATAAAGATGGTTGTGTAATCTGGACATATAATCCAAAGAGAATAAAGAGACTGATATCCGAAGAATTAGTTGTAAGATGAAGAAACAAATTTCTGTTGCTTTTATAACAAAAAAGCTGAAATCTAATTTTGAGTTATTAAAAGAAGGTAAATTTGAAGATAAACAATTATATCAACTTATAAATAAATCTATTGATAATTTAAAAAAAATCCAACCAGCGGAATAAAAATTCCTAAGAAAATATGGCCAAGAATTTATATTAAAAGATATGGAATTACTAACTTATGGAAATATGATATGCCTAATGCTTGGAGATTATTATATACTATAGAAACTAATGAAATTAGAATAGTAAGTATAATTTTAGAATGGATGAATCATAAGGATTATGAGAAAAGATTTAATTATTGATTTCTCGGAAAAATAACGAAATTTTTTGATTAATATTTATAAAAAGTAGATTTTTAATCTGCTTTATGAGGTTGATAATAATATTAATTTTAATGGTTCCGTTTACATTAGCTTTAGAGATAACTGAGATAATGTATAATCCCGGATCTAGTTTAGGAGGAAACTATAATGAATGGGTTGAAATTTATTCTGATTCAGAAATAGACTTAACAAATTATAAAATAAATGGAAAAGATTTTGATGATATTACAATTAATAATGAATATTTAATTATTGCAGAAGATATAGATAAGTTTGAAGAATTTTTTGGAGATAATAATTCTATAATTGATGAAGGTTATAAAATTGTGGATTCAACTAGTTCTAGTTTAAATGATAAAGGGGATATGATAAATCTTTCTGATGGTTTTAATGAAGTTATAATTAATTACAATAATGATTTTGGAGATGGTAATGGAAAAAGTATTGAGTTTTTTAATGGAAGTTGGATTGAAAGTTTAGATGTTAAAGGAACTCCAGGTAAGGGAAGAGAAGAAGGTAATGAGATTAATGTTATTTTAGAAATTATTGAGGATATACCAGAAATAATAAGTGTGGAAATAATTCCTGATGAATTAGATTTAGAAGGAGTGCAAATCTGAACCTAAGAAAGACAAAGAGATAATCGTTAGAGTTAATGCAACTAGTTCCAAAGGTATTGATTATATAACTGCCGAATTGGAAGGTGAAGAAATTAATCTAACTAATAATGAAGGTAAGTTTAATTTTCCTTATTATAAAATTAATGGGATATATGAAATAAATGTAACTGTTGTTGATAATTCCGGATTAAAAAATTCTAAGACTGGAGAATTTGAATATATGAAGTTAGTAGCATTTGAGTTCAGTCCTAGTGTTTTAGAT
>JAFCDD010000029.1 GCA_017609845.1 Candidatus Woesearchaeota archaeon
TATGATAAGAAAATACCTGCTTCAATATTATTACTCACTCTTCCTTTTTTCGGAGCAATACACTCCTTTATAGCTTCAGTCTTATTACTTATTTACATATTAAAATCAAAAAAAATATTTTATCTTCCAATAAGTTTTTTATTATTTATTTTTTCCATCTATCCATTTTTTATTTATGGGCTTCCAGAAACACCAAAATTTTTAGGGCTTAATTTAAGAATCCTTATATCGGACATTGGAGCAAAATATGGTTTGAGCATTTTTGCAATAATACTTTCATTTTTTGGTTTAACTTACCTTTGGGAAAAAAAATACAGATATTTCTCAATTTACATAGCATTGTTTTTTTTAATAGTATTAACTTTTTTTGATACAAAAACAATATTTTATCTAACATTTATGGTATCAGTATTGGGCACTCTCGGTTTAGTAAAGATGCTTAAAGAAAAATGGAAAAGCCAGGCAATCCAGAAATTTACAATGTTTATTTTAGTACTCGGTTTAATATTTTCAACAATATCATATACAACAGAATTAACAAATACAGGACCAACCAAAGAGATGATTGATAGTTTAATTTATTTAAAATCTACAACAGACAGATATGATATAATACTTTCTAGCATGGACAAAGGACATTACATAACAGCAATCGCAAAAAGAAAGAACGTAATGGATGCCAATTATTATTATGCTCCCAAAGTGAATCAGAAATACAATGATATCCAAAAACTCTATAAAACAAGAGACATAAATGAAGCGCTGTCTATATTAAATAAATACAGTATAGATTTCATTTGGTTTGATAAAGAAACCAAGGATAAAATTTTAGAGCACGAGAACGAAGGACTCTCATTTTTGTTAGAATATAGTGAAAGAATTAAAAAAATATATAAAGAGAATGATATTGAGATATGGGAGGTAAGAAATGTTTGAACAAGTAATCTGGGTTGTATCATTCTTAAGCCTATTCCTGGGAATCTTTTGGATTAATGTTCTTTATTTAGACATCCCAGAAAGAAAAAAACAAAACTACAAACCAGGAATCTCAATAATAATTCCTGCATATAATGAAGAAAAAACACTCCCAAGAACAATAAGATCCATTTCTAGGGTAAATTATCCAAAAGAAAAACTGCACATTATCATAGTAAATGATGATTCAAAAGATAAAACAAAACAAGTAGCTCTCTCCCTAATAAAACAATATGAAAACCTAAATATAAAACTAATAAACAGGAAGAAAAAACCAGGACAGTTCACAAAAGCTCCCGCACTAAATGAAGCATTACAATATATAAAAACAGAATTGTTTGCATGTATAGATGCAGACACCATAATAAGCCCAAGTTCAATAAAAAATCTGCTTCCACTATTTAAAGAAAAAGAAACAGCGGCCGTTATTAGTGCAATAAAAATATATAATCCTAAAACAATATGGGAAAAGATTCAAAGATTAGAATACATTCTATCAACATTTATAAGAAAATTAATGTCAAAAATAGAAACATTGCATATTGCTCCCGGTGCATTAAGTGTATATAAGACAGAAGTTATCAAAAAACTGGGAGGATTTGACGAAGACAATTTAACAGAAGATCTAGAAATAGCAATGAGACTAAGATTTAATAATTATAAACTAAAAATATCAACAGACAGCATAACGTATACAAATCCGCCAAGAACATTTAAACAACTTTGGGATCAAAGAATAAGGTGGTTCAGAGGGTTCATACACAACACAAAAAAATATAAAAAAATGTTTATGAATAAAAATTATGGAATGATGGGTTTATTTCAATATCCATTAAACATCCTGACATTATTTACAGTAATACTCATGTTTATTCTGGTATCTTATGAACTTTTAAGAAATATTCTTAGGTTTATGACAAGATTATCCGTGCTTAATCTTTCAGCAATTAACTTTAACTTTCCTTCCATAAAGGAAATAATTCTTGGAGTAAATATAAAGATAATGTTTCCAATATCGGTATCTTTGGTACTGGCCCTTTTCATATACTATAAAGCCCACCAAACAATAGGTGAAAGATTAAAAAACCCTTTAGCATTAGTAACATATTTAACTGTATACCCATTAATTAGGGGGTTACATTGGGTAACCGCACTAACAAAAGAAGTTGTAAAAGAAAAGAAAAAATGGTAAGATCAAAAAAGACCATATTATTAATAAGTTTGTCAATAGCAATATTGGTTTTTGTAGCAGGAATTATGTTGGGATATACATTAGATAACCTAAGATCAAATGAAATACTCAAACAATTAAGGCAAAGTGAATTAAATACAGAAAGTTATTTAATTCATGAAGCATTCATAGATGCATTTGGAGGAGACGAATGCACATCTTTGGCTTTAAGAGTAAAAGATATGCAATCTCTGGTTGCAAAAACAGGGCTACAATTGACAGATTATAGTGATAAATCAATCTCTAAAAACAAAGATTTTGACTATCTGAAAAGAAAGTATTTCCTTTTAGAAATTAAATTCTTAACATTAATAGAAAGATTAAAAAATAAATGTGATGAAAAAATAGTTCACATATTGTTTTTCTATTCAAAAGACGATCAGGACAGCATAAAACAAGGTTATGTTTTAACAAATCTTAATGAGATATATGGAAACTCTTTGATTGTATTGTCAATAGATAAAGATTATTTAGATGAACCACTAATAGGAGTACTCAAAACAAAATATGGTATAACAGAAACATCAACAATTATAATAAACGGAGAAGTTAAAAAAGAAAGTTTTACATCAAAGGCAGAACTGCAACAAATAATAGAAGAAAAAATAAAATGATTGCTTCTTGTGACCTTTGTGGAAAAGAAAAAAAGATAGTTAAAGCCAAAGTAGAAGGAACAACATTGAATGTCTGTGAAAACTGCGCGGAATTTGGTGAGATAATAGAAATCCCAAAAGAAGTTATTAAGGAAGTTAAACAAAAAAATAAATCAATTATGGAAGAGGAAGTTATTGAATACCTAAGTAATGATTATTCTAAAAAAATAAAACAAGCAAGAGAAAAAATAAACTTAAAACAAGAAGAATTAGCAAAAAGATTAGCAATTAAAGAATCATTAATTCATAAATTTGAATCAGGACGCCAGGAACCTGATTTGAATACTGCAAGAAAATTAGAAAATTTTCTAAAAATCAAGTTAATAGAGAAATACAAGGAAAAGTATGAAAAAAAAACAAGCAAAGGTTCTGATTCATTCACAATAGGAGATATAATAAGCAAAAAATGAAAAATAAAAAAGAATTGTCCTTACTTATTTCAAAAATAAAAACATTCTCAAAACCAAAAGTAGTATTGGAACAATACCAAACAGACCCGGAAATAGCATCACAATCATTATGGAACGCCTACTTAAATAAAGACATTAAAAACAAGACAATAGCAGACCTGGGGTGCGGAACAGGAATCTTCGGTTTAGGATCTTTGGTTCTTGGAGCAAAAAAAGTTTATTTTGTAGATATAGACAAGGAAGCATTGGAAATAGCCAAGGAAAATAAAAAATTCTTGGAAGAAAAAACAAATAAAAAATTTAATGCAGTTTTTATAAATAAGAATATAATAAATTTTAAGAACAAAGTTGACGTGGCAATACAAAATCCTCCATTCGGTGTAAAAAGAGCACACACAGACAAGCTATTCTTATTAAAAGCAATGTCCATAGCTAAAACAGTATATAGTTTTCATAAGATGACGTCAAAAGATTTCATTTCTAGATTAGCAAAAGAAAATAATTTTAAAATATATAGTGTAGTAAAAATAAAACTACCATTAAAGTCAATCTTTAAATTTCATAGAAAAAAAACTTATTTTGTAGATGTTGGCTTATGGAAGCTAATAGAAAACTTTAAAAATAAACATTAGGAAAAAACTAACATGGAAATTGAAATATTAAAGGATTCTAAAGAAAAATTAGAAATACAGCTAAAAGGAGAAAATCATACGTTTTGCAATATTTTAAGAAAAGAGATATGGAAGGATAAAACTGTTAAATTAGCAGCATATCAGATAGAACATAGCCTAACTGGAAATCCAGTATTAACAATAGAAGGAAAGAACCCAAAAAAAGCACTTAAAGAAGCAATTAAAAATCTTAAAAAAACAAATAAAGAGTTTTTAACAAAATTCAATAAATCATTATGACTCTTTCTCTAGAACAAGGAAAAGAACTTGTAAAACTAGCAAGAAAATCAGTGGAAAGCTATTTTGAAGACAAAGTTGTCAAAACAGACAAATTTAAGGAAAAAAGGGGTGTTTTTGTTACATTAATCCTAGAAAAGCAGCTTAGGGGCTGCATAGGTTATATAGAACCAATAAAGCCATTAGGAGAAGCAGTTATTGAAATGGCCAGAGCAGCAGCTTTTAAAGATCCAAGATTCTTACCATTAGAAAAAAAAGAACTGGATGATGTAATTTTTGAAGTTTCTGTTTTAACACTTCCAAAATTGATCAAAGTTAAAAATCCAGAAGATTATCCAAACCATATAGAGATAGGAAAACATGGCCTAATAGCTGAAATAGAGGACTTTAGGGGGGTTTTATTGCCTCAAGTACCCATAGAACAAGGATGGAATAAA
>JAFCDD010000005.1 GCA_017609845.1 Candidatus Woesearchaeota archaeon
TATCATTATGTTGGCTTTCGCGTTGAATCCTAGTCTTGTAAAGTCTATCATTGTTGTATGTTTTGTTATTATATTTCCTTTATAGCTTTTTATTTTATCATATATTGTTGATATTGGTATTTTTGTTCTTTTCGAGATGTTTGTTAAAGACATTCTAGAGTCTTTTCTTAGGTTTGATATGATTAATAGTTCTTTTTGGGACAGCATTTTTGGCCTCCTTTATTTGGATATACTTTTTTTACATTCATAAATATCCTTCAAGAAAAACTGAAATATAAAGAATTTTTACGTAAAAACCTTGAACATTTCAGGATTTCCCTGAAACAAATAAGAATATTTAAATACTTTTTTGCTTATATTATTAAAATATGGTCAAAAAGGACTATGAAATACTAAAAATATTTAGAAAAGAGCCTAATAAAGAGTTTTCTACGAGTCATATAGTAAAAGAAATTGAAAATGAAGAGTATGCATTAATTCAATCGGTTTTATCTGATAAATATAGTGATAAAACGAAGGTAAGGCAAGCTAAGGAAAAAAAAGCAAGATTACATAGAAAAACATTATATCATTTGTCTAACTTAGTTCAGAAAAAAATCCTGAAACAGAATAGGGAGGGGAAGAGGGGAGAAAAGTTTTTTGTCTTAGCAATCGATGCAGGAGAAGAAATAATATTAGACAGCTTACTAAGAAAATCAATTAAATTAATTAGACCAAAAATTCCAGATATGGAGATGGCTGGTTATGAAAGATCTGGGATAGTTCATAAAGTAGAAGAAGCTAGTTGGATTAGTAGAGTGAATTCTATATTGGTTGAATGTCATATGTTTAAAGGATTTGGAGAATTAAGAAATATGATTTCTGTTTGTTTTACTAATATTAATGACTCCTTGGCTTTGAATGATTTTCAATATCTTATGAATGATAAGAAAAAAACATATTCTTTTTTAAGTGGACTTAATTCTAAGTGCAAAGACTATGGAAGAAATGCTTGTTGTATTGTTAAGATTTCTGAAATAAAAGATAAATCGACTGTAAAAGCAATTTTGAGGGAGTACTTAAGAAATAATCTAAAGCAAGTTTATTTTATTTTTGACATGGATGGTAAAAACCTTAAGGAGAATGAATTATTTTTTATGGACATTATCAAATTATTTTTAGATTACAATGTTGATTTATATATTAAAAACAATAACATACATAAAGCACCATATATTATTGGTAAATTTGGTCCTTATACATTTGATGATAAAGAGTGGGAACTATATGAAAAAGAATTAAAAGGTAAATTGTATGGTTTATTATGTGCACAATCTACGGTGTTGGTTGATGTTGAAAAACTCTTTAGAGAAAATTCCAAGAACATAGAAACATTTAATGAATTAATAGATAAAATAGTAAATTCTCTGTTAATAAGTAATTCTTTACAAAGAAGAAAATCTACAGAGTTTTTTGAAAGCCTAATAAATACATTTCAGGAATATTCTAAGGAGTTTTTTATGTTTAGTAGAAATTACATTAGATTTTGGAATTATGGCTGGAACAGGGAAAACTTTGATCAAGAATTCTTATTGAATTTTATGAATTCTTCTAAAGAGAAAGTTAATAGATTTTGTTTTTATGAAGATACAATCTACAAAAGTTGTGGTATGCCTACACGATTTAGGGTTGCTTTTTCTTGTGTATTTGATGATTTTGTTAAAGATGTTTTTACAAGAAGAAGATATAAGCAATTGAATATAAGTGATTTAAAAGATTTTTACAGAGAAGACATTCTTAATTTAATAAATGTAAAAGAACATCTATTTGATATATTTGACGGAGGGGATTTGATGAATATAAATAAAATTGGGTCTGTTGATGTTAAAAACATTGTTAGAGAAATAAGTTTTATTTTGAATTCTTATAATATTCATTTTTTTAGATATAGATTTAGTAAATTAAAGGAGGTTAACATAAGCTTAGATAAATTCATAAAATGATAATCGGAGAGACTACTTTGGATGTTTGGAAAAAAACTTTGAAATTTGTTTTTGATAAAGGAAAGGACTTTACTGATGAAGACGGTAGATTATGCAGAGAGGTTTTGAATTTGTTAATCAGTGTGGAGAACCCTCTTAAGAATATTACTGATCCAATAGATATTTTGAATAGATTTAAGATTTGGAGATATCCCCCTTTAGATGAAATAGCTTTAATTATGTTAAATAGTAAACTGGCAATAGATTATGAGTATTCTTACGGTCCTCGGTTGTTTAATTTTAATAAAAGTGTTAATCAAATTGAGGATTTTATTATTCCTTTATTAACTTCTGATAAAACTTCTAGGAGGGCAAGCGTAAGTTTATGGGATCCCAATAAAGATTCTAGTTTAGTTAAGAAAAGTGTTCCTGGTTTGATGATGATAGATTTTAAATTAAGGGATAATAAATTAAATATGACTGCCATTATAAGAAGTAATGATATGTTCTTTGGATGGCCTGCCAATGTTTACCAGTTATTTGTCTTACAAGATTATATTGCAAAGAAACTTAAATGTGAAATAGGCAAGTTAGATACTTTTTCTAATTCTGCCCATATATTTGAAGATCAATTTAAATACATTAAACAAATTTTGGAAAGATAGTCAAGTGAATTCTTTTTATGGGTTTTGTGTTCGGAAGATTTTTGGGGTTGTTGAAATACTTTCGTAAATTTGGTGCATACTTCTTTAAATGAGTTTTATAATAATATTACTTATGAAAACAAAAAAAGATAATCTAATCCTGGAAGGAGTAGTTGCTTCATCTAGTCAAGGCAATGTTCAAGGAGAAGTATTTTTTTACAATGGAAGAAAAGAACTTCCTCAAAACGGAGGAAATTACATTTTAGTAACAAAATACGCATTACCAGAAATAGCAGATGTTATATTGGGAAATGACTGTTTTTCTGGATTAATATCTGATAATGGCGGAGTGCTAAGTCATTTGGCTGTAGTTTCCAGAGAAGTTTCTATGCCATTTATAACAGCAACGAATAGAGCTTTAGATGTTCTAAACGAAGGGGATGTCGTAAAAATGGATGCATCTTCATATTTAGGAGGAAAGGGGGCAATTTATAAAAAATGAAAAACAAAAAAACTACATTAGAAAAAAAGAACCTTAATTTAAAGGTTGTAGAACATACAAACATTGAAAGAATTTGTGGAGCAGGAGAGGAAGAATAAAATGGATTTGGAGATTCTCCTTACCAAAAGAATCTCCACTCCACTCCTACGTTCCTTAGATCTTCAATTGAATGAAGCAAATGGAAGTGATAATATGCATTCCTTGAAAGATGAATTTTTAGAAGAACAAAAGAAGTATGAGCCATTTATACAGGAATTTATACAAAGTTGTAATTCTTCTGAAGAAAGTTTTATAGGTTTTGTTGATCAGTTAGAAAATCTTTGGAAAAGTTACTTTAATTTATTGTCATATCTTGATATTTTCTCGAGCAGTCTGTCTAACCTTTATCCTGAAAAGGTAGATTTATTGGTGGATTTAACTTCAGAAATTTATAATCTTAATCAGTTTATTTATTTCCTAACAAATGTTGAAAAAGAAATATATGAACCCTTTATATCTAATTTGGATCCGAAGAGGGCTTCTGATTTAATAACTTCTTTAAGGAGTTTTCCTACTTTTTTAAGTAAGACTTTTGGAGGCCAAAATGAGGATTTATTAAATGATTTTAAAGTAAGAGAACTCTTAATACAAAGTGAGGAAGCAAGAGAACTTTTTAATCTTTGTGGCAATTCATTAGATTTATTTAAGGGAATTATAAAAAAAGCAGTTAAATCTTCTAGCGAAATACCAGAAGTTCCAGAATTTGTTCCTCAAAGCAATTTAGAGAGCTATTTAAAGAAAATATTAATGTTTGATCATTTTGTAGAATTATTTTTGAGGGAAAGCAATATGTTGATGTTGGATGCTTCTTTTTACCATACTCTTTGTACAAGATTTGGAAGTTCTGTTTCTTTTGAAAATACAATGAAGATTTTTAGTGAATTAAAAGAGAAGTCCTCCCGTGGTTTTAAATTTAAGATTCCTAGATATCGTCAGAATTACGATAGTTGTGGAGTTACATGTATGATGAATGCTTTAACTAGTTTTATTCCAAATATGCAACTAAATTCCAATGTAGAAAGAAGACTTCTGAGCAAAGTACAGGTGCCAGGATATTACAATAATATTCCTACTTCTCTAACTAGAATCGCAAGAGAGGATTATGGTGTGGATGCTTACTTTATAGCCGATATCGGGAATTTTAAGGAAAAATATATTGAAAATCCAAATATGCAAGGGTTTCCTCCATTAGTCAAGTTTATGGAAGATTATGAAGTTGTTCCTTCAATAGATATGCCAGGCTTAAGCGAAGAAATAGCAATTGATCTTTTGAGTAAAGGAGGAGTTTTTGCTTATGTTATGGGAAAAGAAGGAGGCATTTTGCATTATAGATTATTACATGGCTATAAAAGAAAAAACAATGAAACATTTTTTTATATCTTTGATCCGATGGGAGGAGATTTTAAGATAAGTGCAGAGAACCTTTATCATGAAGCGAGAAATTATAACGGTTTTTGGGGAGTTTTATACAAACATCCTGAAACCAGTATATTTGACGGTGTTAGAGAAGAAATAAAAAGGGCCAGGGAGTTGTTAGAATGGGAGAAAAACATCACTTCTACAAAGAAGATTTAGAACCAAATAAGGTGTGGTTAAATAAAGAATATTTGATTCAGTTAAATCTAACAGGAAAATGTCCTCTTAATTGTGAGTTCTGTTATATAGGACCTTACAAAGATAAAAACTTGACTTTAAAACAGATAAAAAATTTATGGAAAAATCTAAGGAAATATTACAAAGAAGGCGACATAGTTTATAGAGTTAATCTTACTGGCGGAGATATATTTTATCATAAAGAATGGAAAGAAATTTGCACGTTTTTATCTAAGGAAGATAGTGTTGTAGCAGTAGACCCTTTAATTAATAGATTTTGGAAACCAGAACATAACATGCTTTTGAACATATTAAATGAAAAAATTAATTATGTTCAGATGAATTCTGAAGTTGTAAAGGAAGAAGATATAGTGGCTGCAAGAATGAAAAATAAAAAGGTCGTTTTGAAATTCTCTTTGTATAAGGGCAATTGTAAAAAAGATATAAATAAACTTAAGAACCTTGCTGATAAATTTGATAATATTATAGTTTCTATAGATGTGATTATCCCCCAAAAAAATTGTTGTTTGGATGAAAAGAATTACCTACTTAATAATTATAATGAGATGAAGGAGAAAATTAAAAAATTAAAAAATATTTTTGGAAAGAAACTGTGGCTGTTGAGTACCATTATGAAAAGAGAATTAAAGAAAGAGATTTATTATTGTCCTGTTCCTTTTGCAGGAACATATATAATGCCCGATGGCAAGATTGTTCCTTGTTCTAGATATTCTCATTTGGATACTGGTTTTACAATAGAAAATTTTGATCTTTTTCAATACGTTGAGAAATTTAATAAATTAACCTCTAATTTTTGTTTACATGAGAATAAATACTTTAATGAATTCTGGGCAAAATCTGAGAATCCAAATAATATTGAATTTGTTAATAAAATTAAAAATTCTTTATAGATAAAATTTAAAGAAATAGTGTATTTTGGAAGAATAATTGTTATTTATTAATCAATTTATAAACATAACTAACTACTTGTTTTTCTCCGTTAATGTTTGATTTTAATGATTTGATTTTATTTAGATTATTAAGGAATTCTTTAATGGATTTTTCTACATTCTTTAGATCATATTTTACATATGCATTGTTTCTCAATAAATATGCGTTTTGTAGTTGCTCAACATGATCTTTTATTGGAAATATCATCATTGGTTTTTTATAAGCAATACATTCTGCTAATGTCATTTGTCCTGCTAGTGTTATAACTGCCTTTGATACTTTTAAATATTCTAAAAAGTTTTCTTTAAATTTATAATATTTTATATTTCCTTTAGATTTCATTTTTAAATCAGAGCCAAAGATAATAAAATCTTCATTTATTTTTTTTGCTGTTTTTTTTATTTTATTTGCTAATAATTTTCCAAATGATGATCCTCCAAGCATTACTAATATTGGAGATTTTCTTAAATTTAATTTCTTCATTAATGTAGATTTATTTGGTAATTTGTTTGGAGATTTCCTTACTATTAGATTGATGTAATGATATTTTTTAGATTTCTTTTTTAAGAAAAAAGGGATTAAAACATGTTTTGATGTGTTATATATTTTTTCAAAGAATTTGGATTCTATGAATATTTTTGCATTTTTATTTGGAATACTTTCAAATACTTCTGGATCATAGCCAAAAACAAATATGCATGGTACTTTTAATAGTAAACCCAATGGCGGACCAATAGGTTCAAAATCTGAAATGATTATGTCTGGTTTGAACTTTTTTGCTTCTTTTTTTAGTTTTGATGTGGAGAATATCCATGATATTGGCAAAAAGTAGTTTGTTGCTATGAACTTTAATAATTTAAAATGCATTCTTTTCGCTGTAAATTTGTATCCTTGTATTTTTATAACAGGATATTTATCTTTGAAATACTCGTAGCTTTTATTGTAGCACGCTATCTTTATTTTTATTTTTTTGTCTTTTTTTAGAAATTCTTCTATTATTTTGTGGGTTCTTATTGCATCTCCATAACTTACTCCTGTTGTTAAAAATAGTATTTTCATTTTAGTTTGTAAAATTTTTCGGCATATTTTACATTTATTTTTTTCCCATAGTATATTGATCTTAAAAATACTGGAATTAATAAGGGATATAAAAAATGATGCTGGCTTTTGAATTCTTTTATCATGTTTATTTTTCTTTTCCAGTAAGGTGTAATGTCAACATATAATCTTGGCTGGTTTTCATTTGCAACATTCCATACTTCGAAAGAATAAAGTTCTGTATTGTATTTAATCTCTTTAATTGCTTTCTTTACTGTTTTATTTACAATTCTATGGTCTTTGTGGAGGTCTGTTTCTGTTGGCATGTATATTTTACATGGTTTATATTTTATAATTAAATCTTTTATTTTTTCTTTTATATTCTTGCTTTCTACTTCTTTTTGTAGTTTTGAGTCAGATAATCCTAAGAATAGTGTTTCTATTCCTAGTTTGTTGCTAAGTTTTTTTGTTTCCTCTACTCTTTTTTTTGCTGTTACTTTTTTTTGCAGATGGGGATGAGATAATTCTCCATAACTGAATACTATTTTTATTATTTTATATTCATTTAGTAGTTTATAGATTGTGCCACCCATTCCTACTGCTTCGTCATCTGAATGGGCACAGAAAATTATGATTGTTTTCATTGAGATTGATTTATTTTTATGGTTTATATATTTTATCTTTAGAATCTTGATAATTTCTCAAAATGGAAATATGCGCCGACCGGGACTCGAACCCGGATCGTCGGCTTGGAAGGCCGAAATTCTAGCCATTGAACTATCGACGCAATATGTAAAAATTAAAGAATTGTGTATATAAAAGTTTCTATCTAGATTTTATATGTTTTTTAATTGCTTTTTTAACAACAGATTTTTTCCATCCTTTAGATAATAAATTAGCTTTTATTCTTTGTATGGGCATTCTTGCACTTAAACATCTGAATATGTAATCATCTAATGGTTTTAAATTAGGAGTTTTTTTAGGTATGTTCTTTTTAATGTTTAATGATATTCTCTGTTTTTTCCATTTTAATTCTTCAAAGGCAAACCATATCTGTTTAGAATTCCAGTTTCTTTCTAATAGTCTTTTTATTATTTGTTTTTTTGTTAATTTTTCTTTTGATTTTTCTATATAGCTAACAACATTTTGTAATTCCTGTTCTGATGGAAACGGAATTTTTCCACGTGTTAGTTCTCTTAAATTGAATTTTCCTCTGTAATAGTTAATATAAATAAATCCTAGGATTAATATTGTAATTATTAGAATAACGTATGGTGTTATGTTAATTGATTTGGAACAGTCCTGCGGACATAATGTTTCATCTTCATATGGTAGGGTGCATTTTCCATCTCCACAATAATGGTCTTGTTTTATTACATAACTTGTTAATTCTGGGTTAAGCATAAAAATAAAGAATATTATAAAAATTATTGAAATAAAAATCAAAATATGTGTATTTATTATCTTCATTTTGCCTCTTTTTAAAATAGGTTGCTTTTAGAATTATATAAATTTTTCCATAAGATTTTTAAATACAATACTTTTTAAAAGTGCTATGAAATTTAAGGAATTTTATATTAAAAAATATAAGAAATTAATGATTATACCTATATTGATGTTAATTGCTTCTTTTATTGTGGTTTTTGCGACTTATAATTCCATAGGAGATATAATAGAAAAAGATGTTAGTTTAAAGGGCGGAACTGTTATTACAATTAATATTAAGGAAGGATTTGAAGGTTTGGAAGATTATTTGACAAGCAAGTTTGGTCAAAAGTTTATTGTAAGAAAATTAACTGAATTTGGGACCAATGAGCAGACAGGGGTGGTTGTAGAAGGTGAAGTAAAAGCAGATGAATTAGAAGATGCTTTAGAAGAAAGATTGGGTATTACATTAGACAGTGAAAATTCTTCTATTGAAGAGACCGGTTCTAGTTTGGGAAAATCTTTGTATTCTCAAATGATTATGGCTATATTGTTGGCATTGGCTTTTATGGCTATTGTTGTTTTCCTTACCTTTAGAAATTTAATCCCTAGTTTGGCTGTTATTTTATCTGGAGTATTTGATTTGGTTGTTACTATTTCAATTCTTAATTTAATTGGTCTAAGATTATCAAGTGCTGGTTTGGCTGCTTTATTATTAATACTTGGTTATTCAATTGATACTGATATTTTATTGACTACTAAGGTTTTAAAGAGAAAGGAAGGAACGATTATTGAAAGAGTTTTTGGTTCTATTAAAACTGGCTTGACGATGACTGCAACTACGCTTGTTGCTTTAACTATTGGTTACTTTGTTTCAAATTCAATTGTTTTAAAACAAATGTTCTTGATAATTATTATTGGATTGTTGGTTGATGTGATTTCAACATGGATTTTGAATACTGGAATATTAAGGATGTATCTGGAAAAGAAAAATGGTTAAGTTGTTAAAATTACGGGTGTGGATTTTAGTAATTGCTTTGATATTAAGTTTGATAGCAATAAGTCCAAATCCTTTTGCTAAGGGTGTTGAGGTTAAGAGTGTTGATCCTACTTCTGCTTTTTATTTAAATGGAATAAATGTAAATGATAAGATTTTAGAGATAAATGACAAAAAGATAGAAACTGTGAAAGATTTTTATGATTCTATTTCTTATTTAACTAAGGAAGGAAAGAAAATCAATGTTGTAACTAGCAACAATAGTTATGATTACGATGTTGTAGGTGATTTTGGTTTTGTTGTGGATGAGAACCTTACTGTAGTATTAAGTGAGTTTATTAACAAAGGAGAGATAATTAAATCCATAAATAATAATGATGTGGAAAGTTTAGAGGATTTGAATGATATAGACAAAGAGTTATTCCCTAAGGAAAAGATAAAAGTAAAAACCAATAAGGGGGAGATTTCATTTTTAACTTATGCTGTTGATGGCGTTGCTGTTCGGGAAGCTAGAACTAGTAATTTAGTTAAGGGGCTGGATTTTGCAGGAGGAAGCAGGGCATTAATAAAACCTGTAAGAGAAGAAGGAGAGGTAAGTAATAGGGATATTCAAGATTTAATTTCTGTTATATCTGAGAGGCTGAACTTATATGGTTTGGCTGATGTTGTTATTAAACCTGCTACAGATTTAGAAGGGAATAAATTTATTGTTGTTGAAATGGCAGGCGTTACAAGAGAAGAAATTAAAAATTTAATTGGAAGACAGGGAAAGTTTGAGGCTAGAATTGGAGACAAGACGGTTTTTGTTGGTGGTAAGGGAGATATTGCTTTTGTTTGTAGAGATGACGGCAGTTGTAGTGGAGTAAGAAATTGTGATAATCTGGGTGAAGGGGGTTATCAGTGTGTTTTTGAATTCTCAATTAAAATTACTGAAGAAGCAGCTAATAGGCAGGCCGAGGCAACTAAAGATTTGGAAATAGATAGCAGCAGTGGAAGACCTTATCTAAGTAAGACTTTAGATTTTTATATTGATGATAAAAAAGTAGATAGTTTGTTTATTTCTGCGGATTTGAAAGGGCAGCCTGCTCAGTCTATTGCAATTTCTGGTCCTGGCTTTGGTGAAAATGAAAATATTGCTATAGAAGATTCTTTGAAAAATATGAAGAACTTACAAACAATTTTAATTACTGGTGGTTTGCCTGTTGATATTGAAGTCGTTAAATTAGATACAATTTCTCCTTTATTAGGAAAGGAATTTGTTAAGAATGCATTTCTGGTTGCTTTTTTTGCTATTCTTGGTGTTGCTTTGGTTATTTATGTAAGATATAGAAATTTTAAAATTCTAATTCCTGTTATGATAACTAGTTTGAGCGAGGTTGTAATAATATTGGGTTTTGCTGGATTGTTTCAATGGAATTTAGATTTAGTTGCAATAGCAGGTATTATAGCTGCTGTTGGTACTGGGGTAGATGACCAAATAATTATTACGGATGAAATTTTAAAGAAACAAGAGAAGTATTTCAACTGGAAAGAAAGGATTAAAAGAGCTTTCTTTATTATTATGACTGCATGGGCAACTACTTTTGTTGCTATGCTGCCTTTGATGTGGGCTGGCGCTGGTTTGATAAGAGGTTTTGCTCTAGTTACTATTGTTGGTGTTACTATTGGTGTATTGATTACTAGACCAGCTTTTGCTGCTATTGCAGAATTTTTATTGAATAAGTAAAGACTCTATAGATATTCTTTTCTTGCTAATTCCAATGTTTCATAATCGGCAATATCATACCAATTACCATGAAATTCATATGAAGATACTTCTTTTTTTGTTATTAAAAATTTTATAAATTCTCCTAATGTTTCTTTTTCTGTTTTAAGAAATTTATCTATTAAATGGAGGGTATTTTTAGGGAATAAATATATTGCCGTACTTACTAATGTCTCTGTTGTTTTTTCTGGTTTTTCTTCGATATTAACTATTTTTCCTTTATCTACTTTAACAACCCCATAATTTTTAGCTAAGTCAGGATTTCTAATATCGTAGATTCCTACTTTTGGTTCTATTTCTTTAATAAAATTCCTTAAATCAAAATCAAACAGATTGTCTCCTGCTATAACAATTAAATCATCCTTTATTTCTTTTAGAGATATTAAATATTGTAAGTCTCTTACTGGACCTAGAAGGTCTGTTTTTGATGAGATTCCATTAGAGATTACTTCTGCATTATCGTGATCTACTATCCATGCATCAAACAAAGGTTTAAATTTATTATTTGTTATTATGTATGTTTTTTCTATGTTATCTAAGGTTTCTAAATTTTCCAGAATGTGTCCTATTATTGGTTTTTCTTTTACTAGAATTAAAGATTTGGGTCTATCTTTTGATAGTTTATCTGGAGTTACAAATCCTGCTGCGAGGATTACTGCTTTCATTATAGAAATTATGTTGGGGGTATTTAAATATGTTTTTATTCTTTTAATACTATATTTTTAATTTATTATCAATAAAAAAGCTTAAATAATCATTTCTCATTAAAAAGCTTAAAAATGCAAGATAAGTCAAAACTAGATCAACACTTTTTGAAAGATAAGGCCATACTTAAAAAAATAATCCAATCATCAAACGAAACCTAAAGATGTTGTTTTTGAAATAGGGCCCGGGAAGGGAGTTATTACTTTAGAGTTATCAAAAAGAGCAAAAAAAGTTATTGCAGTAGAATTGGATACTCATCTAAAAAAACACTTACAAAATTTACCAGATAATGTCGAAGTTATTTATGGCAGTGCGTTGAAAATAATTCATAAACTAAAATTTAATAAGATTGTATCAAATATTCCTTATTCTATCTCAGAGCCTCTTTTCAAAAGAATGATAAAAATTGATTTTGATATGGCTGTATTATTGACAGGTAAGAGGTTCTTTGATTTACTTTTAAATAAAGAAAGTAAATGGTCTATAATCAGTAAACTATTTTTTGATGTCAAAAAAATAACAGAGGTTTCTAAAGAATCATTTGAACCAAAACTAAGAACAAATTCCGTTCTGTTAGTTTTTAACAAAAGAAAATCTAAATTAATGAATTCAGAAAAAATAATAAAAGAATTCGTATTGCAATACGATAAGAAAGTAAAAAATGCGTTAATGTACTCATTGATGAGAACAAATCGCTTAACAAAGAACCAATCAAAGGATGTAATTTACACTTTAAAACTTCCTCCCATTTTATTTGAAAAAAATGTAGATTCTTTATCAAATGGGCAGTTTAAAATTATTTACGATAAGCTACAGGGATTATAAAAAAAGAAAAATTATTTAATATTTCTTTACTATTTTATTGTTTTATTCTTCTTTATAATCTATTAAACTAAAGATATCGTATCCATTAAGTTTCTCTCTTGGATTTAAAAAACTTAATTCAATTAAGAAAGCAAATCCTAGAATATTGCCACCTAATTTCTTTATTAACTTAGCTGAGGCCTCACATGTTCCTCCTGTTGCTATTAAATCATCCACTACTAGTACATTATCTCCTTGTTTTACTGCATCTTTATGTATTTCTATTGAATCTGTGCCATATTCTAATTTGTATTCTTCTTTTTCCACTTCTGCAGGTAATTTTCCAGGTTTACGTAAAGGAGCAAAGGGAATTCCTAATTCATGAGCTAAGATGGAACCAAAAATAAAACCGCGGGATTCAGGACCAACAATTAAATCTATTTTTTTATCCTTATAGTGTTCTTTAAATTGTTGTATAGAATATCTTAATGCTTGAGGATTTTTTAATAGTGTTGTTATATCCCTAAACACAATTCCTGGTTTAGGAAAATCTTTGATGTTTCTGATTTCATTTCTTAGGTCCAATTTTGATTACCTCTGATTGTTTATATAGATTCAAAGCGTATTCTAGTTTGTTTTTGTTTTCTGAATATATGGTTAATAGTGTTTCTCCTTTTTTAACTTTATTGTGCTTGTGTATATTTAAGTAGATTCCTGCTCCCTTTTCTTTTGGTGAGCCTGCTATTCTTGCTATCTTGCTTATTAATTTGTTGTTTATTTCGTGCACTATTCCTGATTTTCTTGCTGTTATTGAATGAAAATATTTTCCAAGTTTTAGTCTATTAATATTTTTTCCTTGTGCTTGTATAATTTCCTTCATTTTTTCATATGCTTTTCCTGAATGTAAAGAGTCTAATACTTTTTTTCTTGCTTTTTTTACTCCTGCTAATTCTAATAACATAGTTGCTAATGCAATAGATTTATTTTTCAGATCTTTTGGTCCTTTTCCTTGTAAAACATCTAAGACGTCTATGGCTTCTAATGCTGGACCTATACCGTTTCCAATTGGCTGATCTCCTCTTGTTAGAACCACCCTTATTTTCATTCCTAATTTTCTTCCTATTTTTATGAATTTCTTTCTTAATTTTTTTGCTCTTGTTAATGATCTTATTTTTGCGGTTTTACCAACAGGAATATCTATTAGAACATGGGTAGCGTTAACTGCTTTTTTCTTTGATAATATGCTTGCAATCATAATTCCTTCTGGATCTAGACTTAGTGGACGTTCAATCTTTATTAGGCGGTCGTCAGCACTTGCAAGTTCCATTATTCCTCCCCAGACCATGCATGCATTTGTTTTTTTCACTACGCTTATGATTTTTTTATTTGTTAATTCCACATTAGCTAAAGTTTCCATTGTATCACTGGTTCCAGAGGCAGATGTAATTGATCTGGAACTTGTTTTTATCATTGTGTATCCCAAGGATGCCACTATTGGAACTACAATCATTGTTGTTCTGTTTCCTGGTATTCCTCCGATACTGTGTTTGTCTAATGTTATTCTGTGGTCTAACTTAATTTGTTTGCTATTGTCAACTATTGCTCTTGTTAAGTAAACTGTTTCTTTTAAAGAAAGTCCGTGGATATAACAACCAGATACAAAATAACTTAATTCTGCTTCTGTTAATCTGTTTTTTACTATGTCTTTTATTATTTCATCTATTTTCTCTTTTGTTAATCTTTTTCCTTTTAATTTTTGTTTTATATAACCTAAAGATATTGGATGTCTGTCTGGATTTATTACTACTGTTTGTTTTTGTTTTAATGAAAGTTTTTTTAGAACTTCTTCAAATAATCCAATTTGTCCTTTTTTTATTTTTCTTGAAATATTTATTACTATTGATAAGTCTTTTATTTTTATTCTGTCTGAACCATATAAGTCTAATTTTCTTGCATCTTCTTCGTTGAGGATGGCTACATATGGTCCTCCAGTTGATAACTTAACGTCTTTTACTTTTAGTTTCATTTTTTCTTAAATAAATAGTAAATTGTTAATATTGTTATTACAAGAAATATGTTTAGATTTGTAAAGAAAGGGAATTCTAAACTTTCTAAACAAGATTTTTCTGTTGGTAAATATATTTCACTTCCTTCACATTCTAAAGGGAAATCTGATTTTTTAATACATGATCCGCTTATTATTGTTTTTGTGTATGTATCTTCATCACATTCTGACCATTGTACACCAGAACAATCCCAGAATACTAAACAGGAGCTTTGACCTGATGAACAACCATATTCATCAACTTCATCTCCTAAGGGGGTGTGAGGACAGTTATCCTGTCCTATACATGCTTTTGGATCTGTCATAGAGATTTGTCCAGGATTGCAAACTTTATCACAATCTTCGTCTATAAGTTTATCACAATATCTTACATTGAGTATTCCTGAAGTCTCGTCTACTGTATAACCTTCTATTTCCATCTCTGCTGTGAATTTATATTGTAAGTCTTTTGGTATATTATTTTTGTCTTTTCCATCATCATTGCTTATATGAAAACTAACAGTCCATGGTTGTGAGTCTGGATTTTCATCTAATGTTAAGTCTGGTATTGTGAACTCTGGTCCTGTTAACTCATCATCCTTTATTGGATCGTCTTCTTTTAATTTAAATGAGATTATTTGAGAATCGCAATGTGGAGCGTCTACAACTAAATCAACAATGTCTCCTTCTAATGCCCATGTTTTATCCCAATAAGCTTCATCAAGACGGCATAGATTTTCTCCACAAGCAGGATCATTAAAATCAATCCCTGATGATGTTTCATTATCCCAGTTTCCATTATTATCATTACAATCATTGTCTACTTGATCATAGCAGTTTTCCTCTGCTCCTGGATGTATACAGATAGCACATTTTGAAAATTGCGGAATGCACTGGGCTGTAGATGTTGGGCATGGTGTTCCGTCTTCAAGATAACCATCATTAGTAAAAAGTTCTACATCTACACAGTCCCTTGGATCTACGGTTATTCCATCGTCCAAGTAAGTTACAGCAAGAGAAATAGGTAAGATTAACAGAAATATTAAAAAAAGATTTAATTTCATTGTATTCCTGGACAAAGTCTTTCTGGCAGGCGTTCCCATATGTAAGAATCTATGTAGCCATCTCCATCAGAGTCACAATTATTATCTACAGTACCATCGCAATCATTATCTATTGTGTCTCCGCAACAATCTG
The DNA here is from genome assembly GCA_017609845.1 of Candidatus Woesearchaeota archaeon. GTDB lineage: Archaea > Nanobdellota > Nanobdellia > SCGC-AAA011-G17 > JACPNG01 > JAFCDD01. The sequence continues at coordinate 15,666 of JAFCDD010000005.1, forward strand.
TTGTTGATTCTGGTGTGCATTGAGCTTCACATCCATCATTAGGATCCTGGTTGGCGTCTGTCCATCCTGCTTCACATTGACAATCATTTAATTGGGGAGTGCAAGTTCCACATACGTCAGATCCATCTTGTGTTATGCAATCGGAAATGCATGTTCCTGTTAGATGGTATCCAGGATAAGTTTCTTCACATGTTAAACCATTACATTCTATTACTGTTGAGGTGGAATCATCACAAATACATAATTCTGTTGATCCCTCATATACTTTTAAATGTGTTGAGTCTGTACAAACGTCTTCTGGGCAGCCTCCAACAGATTCATCCCATAACGCTCCGCATTCTGGAACTTGACAAGAATATGAGCATGTTCCTGTAGGTACACAGGTATCTCCTGCTCCGTTATATTGTTTATTATTACAATCGGGACACCATCCGCAATTTGAATCAGAGTTACATTCTGCTTCTGTTGTGTAAGGACATAAGGTTATTACTGTTATTTGTTGTGTTTGGTCTGTTCCTGACTGGAAGGATTTATCTGGCAATCCATAGTCTCCATCCTGAACTGTGCATGTAACTGTTTTTGTTCCTTGTGTTCCTACATTACAGGAGAATTTTGCCTGATAATCTGTCTGCCAACTTATGAATGTACATTCTGCTGAGCTTATTAATGCTGATATGCTATAGACTCTTGGGGCATTTGTGGTACATGTTACATCTATGTTAGTATTTTCTACTGGGTTTGTTTCTGAAACAGAAATTGAGTTTACTGAAACAGGGCAGTCTGAGTCTCCTTTTACACTTCCATCATGGGAGCCATCGTAATCATAGTTTGTATCACAGTCGTTGTCTAGATTATCATTACAGTAGTTTATTTCATTAGTTATACAACCACAATCTAAATCATAACTATTACATTGTTGAGTTGTGTAATCTTCTGGGCATATTCCATCAGAATTATCTCCACAAGAATATGATGTCCCACATATTTTTACGCTATTTATTTCTGCTTCTACGTTAAAAACGATAAAAGAGAAAATAAATATTATAAATAAGACTAGTACACCCCTTTTCATATTGTTTAAATTGATTAATTTGTATTTAAAGTTTACTGTTTTAAATTATATCAAACTTAGATTCGAAGTTTTCTATGAAGTCTTCTACGTCTTTTACGTTCTTGAAGATTCCTTCTACTAGAAAGTCAAATCCATTGCTTATTTTGTATACTGAATTTATATTTAAGTGGTTAAATAAGTGATTTTTAGCTTGTTCTCTTTTATCTTTGTTAACTTTTATCATTATGTTGGCTTTCGCGTTAAACCCCAGTCTTGTAAAGTCTATCATTGTTGTATGTTTTGTTATTATGTTTCCCTTATAGCTTTTTATTTTATCGTATATTGTTGATATGGGTATTTTTGTTCTTTTTGAGATGTTTGTTAAAGACATTCTAGAGTCTTTTCTTAGGTTTGATA
>JAFCDD010000030.1 GCA_017609845.1 Candidatus Woesearchaeota archaeon
TGGATTTATGTTTTATTGTATTCTGCATTTATTTTTTCTTTTATTTATAGTAAATATTCTCCCCAGTCTGCAATATTAAATGGTACTAGTCCTATTGCAAAATTTATGTATTTGGGTTCCATAAGTATATTCATATTGGTTTTAATTGTAAGTTACTTATATTTCTTTTATAAAAGAAAGGATGTATTTGAAAAAATATTAAAAATAGATAAGAAGTATGCTTTTGTTTTTGTTTGGTTTATAATTAACATAGTTATGGCTAAGACAGCAATAAGATTGTTATTTGTTTTTTCGCAAATAATTGTGGTTCTTGTTGCATATCTTGTTTTTAAGATTATTGATTATTTAGGTAAGTTAAAAAAAGACCAGTATAAATTGGTTGGTTATGTGATTATTCTGGTGTTTGTTTCTATCTTATTTATTAATTATGCCAAAGATGATTTGAATATGGCAAAGAATGTTGGTCCAAGTTACAATGGTCAATGGCAGAATGCTATGAAGTGGGTAAAGGAAAACACTCCAGAAGATGCGGTATTTGCACATTGGTGGGATTATGGTTATTGGGTTCAAGCCGGAGCCAATAGAGCCACTATAACTGATGGGGGAAATAATGTTGGGGCATGGAATCATTTTATGGGGAGATATGTTTTAACTGGACAAAATGAGAGAGAAGCATTGGAGTTCTTAAAAGCTCATGAAGCTACTAATTTACTTATTATATCAGATGAGATTGGAAAATATCCTGCATTTTCTTTGATTGGCAGTGATGAAAATTATGACAGGTATTCCTGGGTGCCTTATTTTAATAAAGATCCAAATATACAAGAAACAAGAGAAAAAACGATTTATCTCTATAAGGGAGGATTCTTATTGGATGAGGATTTTGTCTACAATGGTGTTTTATATCCAAGAGAGGGAGCAGGTATTGGCGGTTTTTTCTTGCCTACAACAATGAATGAAGATGGAGCAATTAGATTTGAACAACCTTTGGCCATCTTAGTTTATAGGGGCCAAAATATTCAAGTTCCGTTGGAATGTTTGTTTGTTGGTGGAGAAGAATTAAATTTTGAACAAGAAGGATTAAAGGGTTGTTTGATGCTGATTCCTAGGTTTGATAGTTCTCAACAAGCAGATGGTCTTGGTTCTGCACTTTATGTATCTGAAAAAGTAAGAAGGACTTTATTTACTCAGTTATATTTGTTTGGAAAGGAATCAGATTATTTTAAATTAATATATAATGATGATAATGTTATGCCTCTTTCTGTTTATGGTGGAAGAATTATTGGTCCTTTAAAGATTTGGGAAATTTCTTATCCTGATGATTTAAATGTTCCTGATTATTTTTATGGAACTAGTTTGCCTAATCCTAATGTTACTATACTGGACAGATAAAAATGCTGGATAGAAAAAAGCTAGAGAAATTTTTGTATATTCCTATATTTATTCTATTGGGTAATCTTATATTCAGATTTTTTGATCAATCAAAAATGATTAAGTATTTTCCTTTGGATTTTGTTAATGATATTAGTTCTTACATGGCCCAGTTATTTTTTTTAGCTAAATGTGGTTTTTACAAATTTTGTCCTTATTGGTACAATGGTTTTATAACTTTCAAATATAGTCCTCCTGGATGGTATTTTTTTAGTTTACCTTTTTATTATTTGTTTAATGGGAATGTTTTAATTGCTACATATGTATCGTTTACTCTTTTGTTTGTTTTTGGATTTTTTATTATTTATTTTTTTGGTAAAATTCATAAACTATCTAGAATTTCAAGATTGGCTTTTTTTATTTTCTTTTTTGGAAATGCTATCGCTGTCGGGAATTTCATAAGATTGGGAAGATACCATGAGTTGCTTGGGTGGGTATTATTTTTAATTCTTGGTTTTGTTGTTCTTTATTATAAAGATAGAAAACTTGATTTTAAATCTATTTCTATACCCATATTATTTTCTTTGATAATTTTAACTCACAGTGTCATCATGATACTCTCTTCTGTCTTACTATTTAGTTTATTTTTGATTAAGGGCAATAAAGAAAAACTTTTGCTTGTCTTTTATGGTTTTTTGGGTCTTCTGGCTACCTCTTTTTGGCTATTGCCAAATTTATTGGATTTGCAAGGAGGATGGTTCCTAAAACATAAATTAACTGTAAATTTAATTAATTTTAAAGAGCTTTTAGGAGAGAACATTGCTAGTTTTGTTGTTCCTATAATCTTATTGGGAGTTTTTTATTTTTATTATAAATCTAAGAATAAATCTAAAAGAGAATTGCTTTTCTATGCCCCAATTCTATTTTTGAGTGTTTTATTCATGTCTAGGCTTGTGATATTTCTACCTATTTTAGATTTTGTTTATCCTGATGCTTATATGATGTTCTTTTTATTTTTTATTTTATTTTTATTTTTTAAAACAAAGTATGAGAAAAGAATTTACAAATTGATTCTTGTTTTATTAATTATTATTTCTTTAGTTAGTGTTGGATATAATATGTATTTTACTCCAAAATTTTCTGAATATACGGATTTAGAAAACGAAACATTAGATGCCCTGGAAAAAGTTGAGGGAACATTTATGATATTTAGTAAACAAGAAACATCTTATAATAGGGCTTATTATAGTTATGCACCAATATTTTTAGATTTAAGAACTCCTGGTGGCTGGTATCCTTTTTTATCAAACAAGGAATATATCGAAGATCTTAGGAAGCTTCATGGTTTTGTGGATAAGAAAGATTGTGGTAATTTTAAAGAATATGTAGAATTATTTAACGTGGATGAGATTATAAGCTATTATGATAGTTGCGCTTTTTTAAAGGAATGTGGATTTAAGGAAAAAGTCATGGGGAAGGTTTGTTTATTTGAAAAATGAAATATTTTTTATTAACATTTGATTTAGAGGATAGTGAAGATTTGTTTAATAGTTTGGATATAAAGGTAGATGATATTAAGAAGCTGGAAAGCGAAGGATTAAGAAAAATAATAAATCTTTTAGACGAAACAAAAATAAAAGCAACTTTTTTTATAACTTTGAAGTTTTTTAAGGATCATAAACAGATGATAAAAGAATTAGTTAATAAGAAGCATGAAATTGGATTGCATGCTTATTCTCATGAACATAGATATGATACTATGGGTGAGAGAGAAAGTGAATATTTGATTGGCAAGGCGAAAAAAGAATTAGAGAAAGGATTAAAGATACAGATCAATGGATTTAGAGCTCCTGAGATGAGGCCTCCTTCTTATAGTATATTAAAAAAATTGGGTTTTAAGTATGATAGTTCAAGGCATCCAACAATTGTAACCTTTTTGTATAATAAACTGTATAAACAATTTTTTAAGAGTAGAAAGATAAAGAAAGAAGATATCATAGTTGTTCCTGTTTCTGTAACACCAATAATAAAATTGCCTTTTTCCTGGATATGGTTTAGAAATATGGGTAATTTTTATAATAAAATATGTACCAGATTGTCTTTAATTAATAATAATTTTATTAATATTTATTTTCATAATTGGGATTTTATTGAACTCTATAAATTTAAGTATAAAAAATCTGTCATAAATGATTTAATTGTCAGGAATAGTGGGGAAAGGTGTTTGGGTAAATTAAAGGAATATATCTTATGGATAAAAAAGAATAATTTTCAGGATAAAAGAATTAAAGATATTTTATGATCTTTATTTAACTGGCTTTGCTATGATAACCCATCCCAAAGAGATTCTTAATAACATCTTATTTAGGAAATTGAGTTTAAGTTTTTTATTTAATTTAATTATTTTTGAAACTGTTCTTATAATAAAGGGGTTATCTAGATCCATTTGATATTCTTCATAGTTTTCAATTAAATCTAAGGTATGATCCATGACCTTAAAATTTGATTTTTTAAGAAGATTCATTATTTCTTTGTAAGATACCAGGTTTATGTCGTCGTATCCTTCTCCTTGTCCTGATAATTTAAGGTAAATGTTTGCTAATTTTTTTGGCAGATAAGATAAAAAAGGAAGGTAAAAATGGGGTTCTATTGGAAAATATTTATTAGCTACCTCTAAATATAATACTCCATCTTTTTTTAATACTCTGTTCATTTCTTTAACCAATCCTAGTGGATCTTCTGCGTGTTCTATTACACTTATGTTAAGTAAGATATCAAAAGAATTATCTTTGAAAGGTATTTTATCTCCGTCATAGTGTTTAGCGTTTAGTTTTCTTTTTTTTGCTATCTCTATTGCTTTTTTATCTGGGTCTAAACCAATGATTTTGGGAAAGCTTTCTTTAAGAAATAAAGTTAATTTTCCTTCTGAGCACCCTACATCTAATGTTGGGAGGTTTGTTGGTTTGTATTTTTTAACTAATTGGGACACTGAGATTATAAACATTTTCTTCATTCATGTTTCAGAAGGTTCTAAGGGGATTATAAAAACTTTTTGTTTTCTATATAATGGAAAACTATTTATAGCTTTTATCTGGTCATATCCTTAAAATGAAAGCAGACGAGTATTTTGACAAAAAGGCTGATGATTATAGTAAAGACAGGAGCAAGGGTTTTTTGGGTGGTATTGTAAATAAAGAAAAGGAATTTGTTTTAAGATTCTTAGATGTAAAGAAGGGGGAAACAGTTTTGGATGCTGGCTGTGGAAGCGGAGATTTTTCTTTATTGGTAAAACAAAGAGGAGGAGTTCCTTTTGGGGTTGATATTTCTAAGAATATGATAGAAGTGTTGAAAAAAAATGGTTTTGATGGGTGTGTTGCAGATTTAGAAAGTTTAAATTTAAATAAAAAGTTTGATAAAATTGTTTGTGGCGGGGCCATAGAATTTACAACCGATCAGGTTAGGGTTTTTAAAAATTTAAGAGATCATTTAAATGAGAACGGTTTTATTGTCTTAATTTATCCTAGAAAGGGAATTGGTGGTTATTTGTATAGGATTTTTCATTTAATTCATGGACTAAACATAAAGTTATTTAGTCCAAAAGATCTTAAGAAGATTTTTGACGTTAGTGATTTAAAGATTGATGATATTAGAAAAACAGATTTTATTTGTGGTGTTGTAAAAATTTCAAGAAAATGAAAAATAAAAATGTATTTGTTACTGGTGCTGGAGGATTTATTGGAAGTCACTTAGTTGAAAAACTAGTTGAATTGGGAGCCAATGTAACAGCTTTAGTTAAGTATAATTCTATGAATAGGTGGGGCTATGTTGATTTCTTTAAGGAAAGTATTAAAGAAAAAATTAAAGTTATTTCTGGTGATTTGATGGATGCTGATTTTTTAAGAAAAAATATGGAAGATATTGATATTGTATTTCATTTGGGTGCTTTAATTGCAATCCCTTATTCTTATACGGCTCCAAGACACAATTTTGAAACAAATGTTATCGGTACTTTAAATGTTATGGAAGCTGCTAAGGAGAACAGTGTAAAAAAAGTGATTCATACCTCTACTAGCGAGGTTTATGGAACTCCTGATAAACTACCCATAAAAGAAGGGTCTGAATTAAAGGGACAGTCTCCTTATTCTGCTAGTAAAATTGGGGCAGACAAAGTAGCAGAAAGTTATTATTATTCTTTTGGTCTTCCTGTCTTGATCTTGAGACCATTTAATACCTATGGACCACGACAATCTGCAAGAGCCATAATACCTACAATTATCTCCCAAGCATTAAAGAATGATAAGATAGTAATTGGTAATTCTAAGCCTACCAGGGATTTTAATTTTGTTTATGATTTAGTTGATGCTTTTATAAAAGCAGCAAAAACAAATATTGTAGGGGAAACAATTAATATTGGTACTGGGAAGGAAGTAAGCATATTGGAGCTTGCTGAGAAGATTAAAGAGATTGTTAATAAAAATATTGAATTAGTTCATGATAAAGAAAGATATAGGCCATCTAAAAGTGAAGTAAATAGGTTGTGTGCTGATAATTCTAAAGCAAAAGAATTACTAAAATGGGGACCAAAATATAGTTTAGATGATGGTTTAAAGATTACTACAAAGTGGATAGAAGAAAATATAAATTTTTATAAAACAAATATATACAACGTTTAATATGAAAGCTGTTATTATGGCTGGCGGATTGGGAAGTAGGTTAAAACCTTTAACTCATATAATCCCAAAACCCTTGCTTCCTTTAGGAGAAAGAACTATATTGGAGTTTGTTATAGATAGATTGAGTAAACATGGTTTTAAAGATATAATTGTAGCGACAAATTTTCAATCTGATCTTTTTGAAGCCTATCTTAAGGATGGAAGTCATTTGGGTGTAAATATAACCTACTCAAAAGAGGAAAAATCTTTGGGTACTGTTGGTCCTTTATCTTTGTTAAAAGAGGGGCTTGGAAATGAACCTTTTTTGGTTGTTAATGGAGATATTCTGACTAACTTAAATTTTAAAGATCTTTTAGATTTTCACCTAAAGAATAATGCCGATCTGACTATTACTACAAAAGAGATTAAGACTCCTTTCCAATATGGAATTGTTCATTCAGAAGGGGGTATTGTAAGGGATTTAGAAGAAAAACCAAATCTAAAAAACAATATCCTTGCGGGGATTTATATTTTGAACCCAGACATATTAGATTTTCTGAAAGACGGAGAACACAAACATATGACTGATTTGATAAGAGATGTTATTAACCTGGGAAAGAAAGTGGTGGTTTATAACATAAAAGAATATTGGTTAGATGTTGGAATTATGGAAAATTATAAAAAAGCTCAAGAAGATAAAGAAAAAGGTTTTATTGGATAATGAAAACTGTCTTGGTTACTGGTTCTAATGGTTTTATTGGAAGTCACTTAGTTGAAAGATTGGAGAGAGATGGAGTTGAGGTGATTCCTTTTAATCTTCCTTATGGAGATGTGAGAAGAAAAATTGATCTGGATGAGGACATAGATTTAATTTTCCATTTGGCTGCTTTATTAAAAGAGAGTAATTTTAGTGGACTTTATGAAACAAATGTTATTGGAACAAGAAATGTTGTTGATTTGGCATTGAGAAAGAATGCTAAACTTATTTTTTCGAGTACTTATGTTTATGGAAATCCTGATAAACTTCCGGTTGATGAAGTTGCTGAATTGAGACCACACACACCATATACGAAAAGCAAGGTTGAAGCTGAAAAAATAATTCAAAAAAGCAAATTGGATTATGTAATCTTGAGACAAATTAACATATATGGTTTAGGGCAGAAAGAAAACATGTTAATCCCTTTCATTATTAAACAAGTTAAGGGGGAGAATAATGAAATATCTCTTTTTGGTTCTTCTGAATCTAAGAGGGATTTTTTATATATTGATGATTTGATTGAGGTTATGTTACTTGCTGCTAATTATTTAGATAAAGGAAGTGGGATAAGAGAGATTTTTAATATTGGTTCTAGTAGAAGTTATTCTGTTGGAGAAATTGTTGAATTGATTCAAAAAATAGCTGGGACAAGAAAAAAAGTCTGTTATGGTACAATGGGGGACGGGGTTAGTGATTGTTATGCAGACATAACAAAAGCTATAAGGGTATT
>JAFCDD010000031.1 GCA_017609845.1 Candidatus Woesearchaeota archaeon
TAATGTACACTTAGTAATAAATATCTTATTGCTAAGGGATCATATTTCTTATCTAAATCCCTCAAAGTATAAAAATTCCCAAGACTCTTACTCATTTTTTTACCATTAACTAAAATGAACTCATTATGTAACCAATAATTAACAAATTTCTTATTAAACGCAGCTTCACTTTGAGCTATTTCATTTTCATGGTGAGGAAATATTAAATCTATGCCTCCACAATGAATATCCATTGGGATCCCCAAATATTTAACAGACATTACACTACATTCGATATGCCATCCCGGTCTCCCTCTTCCCAGTTTAGTTTTCCAAAAAACATTGCCGTCTTCCTTACTATAACTTTTCCATAAAGCAAAATCCTGTACCTTATCTTTATCATATTCATCTTGCTTGACTTTTGCCCCTTTTTTTAACTTAATTTTTTTAAGCCCCGCCAATTTACCATAATCTTTAAATTTAGAAATATCAAAATAGATCCCATCATCGCTTTTATAGGCATACCCTTTGTTTATCAATCTGGAAATTGTATCTACGATTTCTTTTATATGATCAGTAGCTCTTGGATAATATTCTACTTTTTCTATATTTAATTTTTTTAAATCATAAAAAAAAGCTTTTGTATATTTTGCAGTATACTCTTTCAAATTAATCCCTTTCTTTCTAGAACCATTAATTGTTTTATCATCAACATCTGTTATGTTCATCACTTGTTTAACTTTGTAACCTTTATATTTCAAATACCTTCTTAGAATATCATTAAAAACAAAAGCCCTAAAATTCCCTATATGTGCATAATCATAAACCGTAGGACCACAAGTATAAAATCCAACCTTCTTATCTTTTATTGGTTTGAATCTTTCTTTTTTCCTTGTTAATGTGTTATATAGCTTTAATACCATATCTTTATTAAAATATAGAATCTTATTAAATCTTACTCTTTATAGATTTAAAAAGTTATCCAAAAACACCTTTTTTCTGTTTTATATTAATTAACAATGTTCCTTTCTTGTCCCCACTAATTCCACTACCCATAACCTCTAAAACACAATGTTTCAAACCAACCACGCTCCCCTTGTCATCCACAACTAAAGTTATCTTAACTTGTTCACCAGATTCTATTGTATAAGTATCCGAAGTAGACCCTTCAGGAACTTTATCTTTAAATACACATTTTACTTTAGGATCAGAACTTTCAGCTTTTACACTTGCTGTTATAATTTGTTCTTCAAAATTAGCAATTATAACATCAACGTCCTTTGCACCACCTTTATTAATCTCTATATTGTTCGGAGCAATTGTTAATAAACTATCCACACCAGATAATTTTCCAATTTCACCTTCTGCATTTGCAAAAGCCCCAGAAGTTAGTTCTTCTGTTTTGGACATAATTCCCCTAACTAAAATTAAACCCAAACTTAACAAAGTGACTCCAATAACAATAATAATAATTGTACTAATAGAAAGCTCCATAGCACCTCTTTTATTATATTTCATTGTAAAGTATAGGTTTCTTCTATATTATAAATTTTTCTATAGGTTCAAAAATGGGACGGCTGGGATTTGAACCCAGAACACCCACGGCTTCAGCGTGGTGCTCTCCCAGGTTGAGCTACCGTCCCATAATTGGAAAAAACATATAATTGCTATTTAAACCTTTCTAATATATAAATAAAAAGATATATAAATTTCCATCATAACCAATCTTTTAAATGAAAATACCAAAAAACTACAATCCAAAAGAAGTAGAACAGAAATGGCAAAATTATTGGGAAAAAAATAAAATATACAAGTTTGATCCTAAAAGTAAAAAAAAGATATACTCAATAGACACACCGCCACCAACTGTTTCTGGAAAAATGCATTTAGGACATTCATTTTCATATTCACAAATGGATTTCATTGCAAGGTTCAAAAGAATGCAAGGTTATAATTTATTTTATCCATTTGGAACAGACGATAATGGTTTAGCCACAGAACGCCTGATAGAAAAAGAAAAAAAAGTCAAAGCAAAAGAAATGTCTAGAAAAGATTTTATTAAATTATGTCTCACAACCTTAAAAACATTAAGAAAGGAATATTTAAGAGATTTCAAATTAATTGGTTTAAGTTGTGACTGGGATATATTTTATACAACGATAAATGATCACTGCAGAAAAATTTCTCAAAAATCATTCATTGATTTATATAAAGATAAAAGAGCATATCGTATAAAAAGCCCAATAACAATATGTCCACATTGTAATACGGCAATAGCACAAGTAGAAACGGAAGATAAAGATAAAGAATCAACACTTAATTACATTAAGGCAAAACTTGAAACAGGAGATTATATTATTTATGCAACAACAAGACCAGAACTATTGCCAGCATGCGTTGGAATCACGCTAGATAAAAATGGAACTTATGTCCGTGCAAAAAAAGATAATGAAATCTGGATTATAAGTAAGGAAGCATTTGATAGGTTTAAAGATGAATGGAAACTCGTTAAGAAAGAAGAAATAAAAGGAAAAGATATAGTAAATAAGATTGTAACCCTTCCAATAACAAACGCAAAGTTAACACTTCTGCATGATACAGAAGCAAAAACAGAGTATGGTTCTGGAATTGTTTATTGGTGTACATACGGAGGAGTAGAATGTTTAGAATATTTAGAAAGACACCCAGAAATTGAACCAATTCACATTATGGATCTATCAGGAAAACACATCTTAGGGCCTTATAAGGGTCTTAATTCAACAGAAGCTAGAAAAAAAGTATTAAAAGACCTTAAAGATAATAATGCATTAGTTCTTATGGAAAAAATAAAACATACAGTAAATGTTCATGAGAGGTGTGGAACAGATATAGAATATGTATCAACAGAACAATGGTTTATTAAATATCTTGATCTTAAGAATAAATTTCTAAAAGCAGGAGGTAAATTAAATTGGCATCCTGACTACATGAAACACAGATTATATAATTGGATTAAGGGATTGAAATGGGATTGGTGCATATCAAGACAAAGATTCTTTGGAGTTCCATTTCCTTTATGGTATTGTAAAAGTTGCGGAGAAGTAATTCTGGCTGATGAAAAAGATTTACCGGTTGATCCATTAAAGAACAAACCAAAAAAATGCAAATGTGGAAGTAAAGAATTTATTCCTGAAAAAGATGTATTAGATACTTGGGCAACGTCTTCAATGACACCACAAATTGCAGCATCCTTATTTCCCAAAGTGTATGATAAGCTTTACCCAATGTCTTTAAGACCACAAGCCCATGACATTATTACATTTTGGTTGTTTAATACAATGGTAAAATCACAACTTCATAATAATATAAATCCATGGAAAGATGTTGTTATATCTGGGTGGGCCTTGGATCCAAAAGGGAAAAAGATGTCGAAATCAAAAGGAAATGTAATAGAACCACAGGAAATGATGGGGAAATATTCAGCAGATTCTCTAAGATTCTGGGCTGCAAGTACTAAATTAGGAGAAGATTCATCCTTTCAAGAAAAAGAACTCATATCAGGACAAAAATTTTCTACAAAACTTTGGAATGCTTCGAAATTTTCATTTATGCATCTAAAAGAATACAAACCAAAAAAACCAAAAAACCTAGAAACAATTGATAAATGGATATTAATAAAACTTAATAAAATAATTAAAGATTCAACAAAAAGTTTCGAAAATTATGAATATTCAAAAACAAAAGCAGATGTAGAAAACTTTTTCTGGAACACATTCTGCGACCATTATCTTGAAATAATAAAAGATAGATTATACAACGCAGATAAAAGAGGAATAAAAGGAAAAAAATCTGCACAATTTACACTTTATCATTCCCTATTAGCAATCCTAAAATTAATGTCCCCAATAATACCTCACATAACAGAAGAAATTTATCAATTGTATTTCAAAAAACACGAAAAACAAAAAAGCATTCATATTTCAGAATGGCCAACGCAATTTAAAATAGTTGATAAAAAAACAGAAAGAATTGGAGACGAATTTATCCAAATTCTAAACAAAGTAAGAAAATTCAAAACACAAAACAAGCTTCCATTAAAACACGAAATAACATTAACAATCCCAAATAAAAATAAGTTAAAAGATGTTCTGGAAGATTTAAAAGCAGTAACTAAGGCAAAAGAAATAAAACAAGGAAAACTCAACATCAAAAAACTTTAAAAACCCCTTTTATTTCTATCTAAATATGAATCCAAAACACAAACTAAAATTAAAGAAATTTATTAGAGAATTAAGCACAATAAGAGGCAGACATACAGAATTAGTCTCTGTCTATATCCCTAGCGGTTACGATCTTAAT